>NZ_JBAUSA010001039.1:0-7863 GCF_049581465.1 Caballeronia sp.
CGGAAACACGGTCGTATCCGGCATTTTCGCGATGGCATCTTCCAGACGCGCGCGCTCGCTGCGAATTTCGGCTGCCTGCGCGTCGAAGACATCGAGGTGATCGAGGAGAAAATCCGCCGTGGCTTGCGTCAGCACGTTGATGTTGTACGGCGGGCGGACCTTGTCAAATTCCGTGAGCCAGGCGGCCTTGCCGGCCATATAGCCCAGGCGGATACCGGCTAGTCCGAGTTTCGACATCGTGCGCATGACCACGACATTATCGAAGTCCGCTGCGCGCGGCAGCCATGTTCTCTGGGCGAACGGCTGATACGCCTCGTCGATGACAACCAGGCTTTTCGAGGCCGCCGCGATTACGCGCGCCATATCGGCGTCGTCATAGAGCGTGCCGGTCGGATTGTTCGGATACGCGAGGTAGACCAGCGCGGGTTCGTGCGTTTCGATCGCCGCGATCAGTGCGTCGGCATCCAGCGTGAAATCGCCGTTCAACGGCACGCCGATGAATTCGAGTTGCGCGAACTTCGCCGACATCGCGTACATCACGAAGCCTGGAACGGGCGCCACGACTTTCGCGCCGCGTTTCGCGCAGGCCATGGAGACCATGCTGATCAGTTCGTCCGAGCCGTTGCCGAGCAGCACTTCGCAAGCAGGCGGGACGTGCAGGGCGCGCTTGATTTTTTCAAGCAACGCGGTTGGACGCGGCTCGGGATATCGGTTTAACGCGACCGCCGCGAGATGCTCGCCCAATTGAGCGGCCAGCGGCGCGGGCAAGCTGAACGGATTTTCCATCGCGTCGAGCTTCACGAGGCCGGTGGAATCCGGCACGGGATAGCTCGTCATCGCGAGGACGTCGGGGCGAATAATGTCGAGTGGTTGTGTCATGGTTTGCCGGACTCCCGCCGGTCTTGGGCGGCTTGGGGCCGCCTCGTCTTTTGAAATTACTGCGCTGTATTCTTCATCCGATACTCAGCGCTGCGCGCATGCGCCTGCAGCCCCTCGCCATACGCCAGTTCAGCCGCGATCTCACCGAGCGTCTGCGCTCCTTCCGCGCTGACTTCGATCACGCTCGAACGCTTCAGGAAGTCATACACGCCAAGCGGCGACGAAAACCGCGCCGTACGCGATGTCGGCAAGACGTGGTTTGGTCCGGCGCAATAATCGCCCAGGCTTTCGCTCGTGTAGCGGCCGAGGAAAATGGCGCCGGCATGGCGGATTTGCGCAGCCCAATGGTGCGGATCGAGCGCAGAAATTTCGAGGTGTTCGGGCGCAATGTCGTTGGCGATCGTGCATGCTTCAGCCATGTCGGCGACCTTGATCAGCGCGCCGCGATCTTCAAGCGACTTGCGGATCACGTCACGGCGCGGCAACGACGGCAGCAACTCGTTGATCGCGTCTTCCACGCGCTGGATAAACGTAGCGTCCGGGCACAACAGGATGGATTGCGCGAGTTCGTCGTGCTCCGCTTGCGAGAACAGGTCCATGGCGACCCAGCGCGGGTCCGTGGTGGCGTCGCAGATGATGAGAATCTCCGACGGCCCCGCGATCATGTCGATACCGACCGTGCCGAACACGCGCCGTTTCGCCGAGGCCACATACGCATTGCCCGGGCCACAGATCTTGTCGACGGCGGGAATGGTTTGCGTCCCATAAGCCAGTGCGCCGACCGCTTGCGCGCCGCCGATCGTGAACACGCGATCCACGCCGCCAAGCAACGCGGCGGCGAGCACCAGCGGATTTTTCACGCCATCGGGCGTGGGCACGACCATGACGATTTCCCTGACGCCCGCCACGCGCGCCGGAATCGAGTTCATCAGCACCGACGATGGATACGCCGCCTTGCCGCCCGGAACATAAATTCCCGCGCGATCGAGCGGCGTGACTTTCTGGCCGAGCACGGTGCCATCGGCTTCCGTGTATTGCCAGCTATGACTACCGCATTCGATCCGCTGTTTTTCGTGATATCCGCGCACACGCGCAGCCGCGGCTTCAAGCGCGGCGCGGCGTTTCGGTTCGAGTCCTTCAAGCGCGGCTTCCAGCTCCGACTGCGGCAATTCCAGCGACGCCACGCTTTCGGCCTTCAACCGGTCGAACTTGTTCGTGTAGTCGAGGACGGCATCGTCGCCGCGCTTTTTGACGTCGGCGAGAATCTGTGCGACCGAACGTTCGATCGCTTCGTCCTCGCTCGCCTCGAACGCGAGCACTGCGTGCAGGTCGGTGTGAAAACCGTTGGCACGGGAATCGAGCTTGCGAATCTTGATAGACATGCTGGTATCCGGGTTAATGCGTCGTGCTATCCGTACAATTTACGCCGCAATCGACGCGCGTTCGAACGCATCGAGATACGGCTTCAACGCGGCGCGCTTCAACTTGAGCGCGGCCTGATTGACGACGAGACGCGAGGAAATCTCCATGATCTCCTCGACTTCGACCAGGTCGTTCGCGCGCAGCGTATTGCCGGAACTGACCAGGTCGACGATCGCGTCGGCGAGTCCGACCAGAGGCGCGAGTTCCATCGATCCATACAGCTTGATCAGGTCGACGTGAACGCCCTTCGCCGCAAAATGCTCGCGCGCCACCTGCACGTATTTTGTCGCAACGCGAAGACGCGCGCCTTGCCGCACGGCGTTGGCATAGTCGAAGCCCGCCGCGACCGCCACCGACATCCGGCAACGCGCAATATTCAGGTCGACGGGTTGATACAAACCGCCGCCGCCATGCTCGATCAACACGTCCTTGCCTGCCACGCCGAAATCGGCCGCGCCGTACTCGACGTAGGTCGGGACATCGGTTGCCCGCACGACGATCACGCGCAAATTCGGGTTCGTGGTCGGCAGGATCAGCTTGCGCGACGTGTCCGGGTCTTCGGTGACTTCAACGCCAGCGGCGGCGAGCAACGGCAGGGTTTCATCGAAGATGCGTCCCTTCGATAAAGCCAGCGTCAGCATGGCGCCCGACGTGGAAGCAGAAGTCTGTAACGAGCTCATTGCTCGCTCCCGCTGCCCCTGATGCGACGCACGTTCGCGCCCACCGCCGTCAGCTTGCTTTCCATCCGGTCATAGCCCCGATCGAGGTGATAAATCCGGTCGATGAGCGTTTCACCTTCCGCGCACATGGCGGCAATCACGAGGCTCGCCGATGCGCGCAGATCGGTCGCCATGACCTTCGCGCCCGACAGCTTTTCGACGCCCGTGACCAGCGCGGTGTTGCCGTCGATGGTAATGCTTGCGCCGAGACGGTTCAGTTCCTGGACGTGCATGAAACGGTTTTCGAAGATCGTTTCCACCGCTTGCGACGTGCCGATAGCCAGCGTGTTGAGGGCCATGAACTGGGCCTGCATGTCGGTCGGGAATGCCGGGTATTCCGAGGTGCGGAAGCTCACGGCGGTCGGACGCTTGTTCATGCGCACGCGAATCCAGTTTTCACCTTCTTCGATCGACACGCCTGCTTCGTGGAGCTTTTCGATTACGGCTTCGAGCAACTCCGGGTTCACGTTACGCAAGGTCACGTCGCCGCCTGCGGCCGCCACGGCGCACAAGAATGTGCCCGCTTCGATCCGGTCAGGCACGACCGAATGACGCGCGCCGTGCAGCTTGTCCACGCCATGGATCACCAGCCGGTCCGAACCGATGCCATCGATTTTCGCGCCCATCGCGACCAGCAAATTCGCCAGATCGCTGACTTCCGGCTCACGCGCCGCGTTCTCGATCACCGTTTCGCCGTCGGCCAAAACCGCAGCCATCAGCAGGTTTTCCGTGCCGGTGACCGTGATCATGTCCGTGACGATGCGCGCGCCCTTCAGCTTTTTCGCCCGCGCTTCAATAAACCCATGCTCGATCGTGATCTCGGCGCCCATCGCCTGGAGGCCCTTGATGTGCTGGTCGACGGGACGTGCGCCGATCGCGCAGCCGCCCGGCAGTGACACCTTCGCTTCACCGAAGCGCGCGAGCAACGGCCCGAGCACCAGGATCGACGCACGCATGGTCTTCACCATCTCGTACGGCGCGACCAGGTTATCGACCTTCGACGCATTCAGCCAGACCTTGCCGCCCTGCGACTCCGAGCGCACGCCCATCTGGTTGAGCAGTTTTAGCATCGTGCGCACGTCCTGCAGGTTTGGCACATTTTCCAGATGCACGTCGTCGGCCGTGAGCAGGCCTGCGCAGAGAATCGGCAGCGCCGCGTTCTTCGCGCCCGACACGACAATTTCGCCCGAGAGCTTCGCGCCCCCGACAATAATCAGTTTGTCCATGCTTGCATGTCCTTCGACGGAGCTTCCTGCAGCGGCGCCGTTATCGGCGTCGCGGTTGTCTTGAGTGAATCGCACTAAATTACCAATGTGTTCGGGTGACGGGTGATGCTCGAAATGAGACGGGAAAAGTTAGCTCGGCTTCCATTCAGCCGGCGTCAACGTCTTCATGCTCAATGCATGGATTTCCTCGCGCATCCGGTCGCCGAGCGCCCGATACACGAGTTGGTGACGCGCGATCAGTCGTTTGCCTTCAAACGCATCGCTGACAATGGTCGCGAAAAAATGCTGGCCGTCGCCTTCAACTTCCAGATGCTGGCAAGCGAGGCCGCCAGCAATGTACTCCTTCACTTGTTCCGGGGTCGGCAACATGGAAGTCTCCAAAAATTAGTGACGCAATTTGTAACCGCTTGCCAGCAGCCGCACGGCGATCACCGCGAGCACGATGAAAAACCCGCCGACAATACCGAGACTCGCGAGAGGACTTATGTCGGACACGCCGAAGAAGCCGTATCGAAAGCCATCGATCATGTAGAAAAACGGGTTTAGCCGCGACACTTCGCGCCAGACCGGCGGCAACGTATGAGTGGAGTAGAACACGCCTGACAAGAACGTCAGCGGCATGATCAAAAAATTCTGGAACGCTGCAAGCTGATCGAATTTATCCGCCCAGACGCCGGCGATCAATCCGAGCGTGCCCAGGATGGCTGACCCGAGCACCGCGAACGCCACGATTAAAAGCGGCGCGGAAAAGTGCATCGGGATGAACCAGACGGTCACGATAAACACGCCGAAGCCCACCGCGAGCCCGCGCACGACCGACGCCAGCACATAGGCAAAATACATTTCCCAGTGCGACAACGGGGTCAACAGCGCGAACACCAGGTTGCCGGTGATCTTCGATTGAATCAGCGACGACGAACTGTTCGCGAACGCATTTTGCAAGACGCTCATCATCACGAGGCCCGGCACGAGGAAGCTTGTATAAGCCACGCCCGGATAGACTTCGACACGACTCGTCAGCGCGTGGCCGAAGATCATCAGATACAAGAGCGCCGTGATGATCGGTGCCAGAACGGTTTGAAATCCGACCTTGTAGAAGCGCAGGGTTTCTTTGTAGAAAAGAGTGCGAAAACCGCTCATGAAAGACCCTCGACGAGTTCAGGCTCGTTCATGATCTGCACGAACACGTCTTCCAGATCCGCTTTGCGGACGTCGATTTCATCGAAGGTGCAGCCGGCTGCGCGACATTTCGCGAGGATCGGTTCGACGTCGTCGTAGCTTGTGAGCCGCAGCAAATGCTGGCTACCCGATACGGCGAGCGGATCGACTTCCAGCGCACGCAGTTCGACGGGTAACGCGCCGTGGGAAAAGCGCAGCGAGAGCTGCATGCCCGCGAAGCGCTGCAAGAGCGTGCTCGTGCGCTCGAGCGCCACCACCTCCCCGCGACGCAACATGGCGAGCCGATCGCACAGCGCCTCGGCTTCTTCCAGATAATGCGTAGTCAGCACGATCGTGTGGCCCTCCCGATTCAGCCGCGAAATGAACTTCCATAGTGTCTGGCGCAATTCGACGTCGACACCCGCTGTCGGCTCGTCGAGGACGATGACCGGTGGCCGGTGCACCAGCGCCTGCGCGACCAGGACGCGCCGCTTCATGCCGCCCGATAGAGCGCGCGTGTTCACATCGGCTTTCTCGGTGAGGTCGAGATTCGCCATGATTTCGTCAATCCAGTCGTCGTTCTTGCGCAGGCCGAAATAGCCTGACTGGATACGCAAGGATTCGCGCACTGTAAAAAACGGGTCGAATACGAGTTCCTGCGGCACTACGCCAAGCGAGCGGCGAGCCTGACGGAAGTCCGTCACGACGTCGTGACCGCGCACGGAAATCGTGCCGCTGTCGGCCCGGGCGAGGCCGGCGAGGATGCTGATAAGCGTGGTCTTGCCAGCGCCGTTGGGGCCGAGCAGACCAAAAAACTCGCCTTCTTCCACGACGAGATTGACGCCCTTGAGCGCTTGGAGCTCTTTGTAGCGCTTTTTGACGTTACGTATTTCTATGGCTGACATGACTGTGCGCGCGCCGGCGGGGGCTGCGCCTCGATGTGTGCGGATCGGACTCGAAAAGCCGTTGCCGGACCGAAAAAACGATCGATTATAGGGCAAAGGCGCGGGCTCGCGCCGCTGGATGCACTGAGCGTTGTGCTAGAGGGAGGGGGTTGGGGGGTTCTGCTGGCGGTGACTGTGGGGCTGGGTGCTGCTCGCGGAGAGTGTGGGGCTAGGACGGAGTCCTTCTCCTCGCGTGGTCGGTCTGCTTAAGTCGGATTTTCTCGCTTATCTCTGTTAGCCCCTGTTCGGGGCGGAACTTCATTTCTTTTCAAACGCGCAAAGAAACGAAGCAAAGAAACGCGTTCAAACCGCAAATACCTCAGTGTCGTCGTTGCCTATTTCAGGTTTTTGGCCCGAACGTAGCGCCGACCCCACACATCAACACGCAGTCGAACACCCTCCTCAAGCCCAAAAGGCGCACACACGCTTCGCCTCCAAGGTCGCGCCCACATTCACCGCTATGAGCCCCCAACCCCTCCCGCCCACTCAACCCACCTCAGCCGCCCTCGCCCCCTGGAACTTCAAGAGCGTATCCACGCCGTACGCGCGCGCGAGACTCGCAAGTCCGGAAGGAAGATTCACAACGGCCAGCGGAGCACCCTTCTCCGATGCCGCGCGCTGCCACGCGATCAGCACCGCCAGCGCCGATGAATCGAATTGCTTGAGCGGCGCACAATCCACTTCGGTTGCGCCCGCAGCAATCCGCGACAAACCCGCCTGAAGCGCGGCTTTGGCGCTGTCGTGCGTCAGCGTCGCAGCGGTCTCGAACGAACTCACGATGTCTTGCCATTCGCAAGTTGCTGGTTTCGCGCGGTCAGGAACTGCAACAGACCATCCACGCCATGCTGCTGGATCTGCTCATTGAACTGCTGCTGATACGCCTGGATCAACCACGCGCCCAGCACGTTGATGTCATATACCTTCCAGCCTTGCGGCGTCTTGTACAGACGATAGTCGAGCTGGATCGGCGAACCATTGTTCAACACAACCGAACGCACGACAACGTCGGTGTCACTCGGATCCGCCCGGAACGGCTTGTACTCCACTTCCTGGTTACGAACCTGCGCGAGCGCGCCAGAATACGTGCGGATCAGCAGCGTCTTGAACTGCTCCACGATCTGCTGTTGCTGTTGCGGCGTAGCCGTATTCCAGTTGCGCCCCATCGCGAGACGCGTCGTACGCGTGAAATCCGTGTACGGCAAAATCTTTTCGTTCACCAATTCGGTGATACGCGTAATGCTGCCCGACTGGATCTGCTTGTCGGATTTAAGCTGATCGAGCACTTCCGAGGTGATGGTCTTCATCATCACATCGGGCGAAGACGTGTCGACAGCTTGAGCGGACGCGCCGCTACAAAAGAACGACAACACCACGGCAAACAGCGGAAGCAACAATAGTTTTTTCATTACGGACTCTACAAAAAAGTGGCTTGTGTTTGAGCGCGGCCAAGCCATTGAGTTCATACGCCGCACCCCGTCCAGCCGACAAAATACTTTCGATATGTTACTGAAATAC
>NZ_JBAUSA010001040.1:0-2166 GCF_049581465.1 Caballeronia sp.
ATCTACAACGCAGGGTACGCGGGACGGCCACTCTTCGAGGACCAGCGTCCGCGCAATACGGGCGACATCATCACGATCGTGATCGCGGAAAACGTCAACGCGACGAAGTCGTCCGCGGCGACCGCGGGCCGTTCGGCAAGCGAGACGTTCGCCGTGCCGACGACGCCTGGGCTCTTCGGTGGACTGTTCAACCGGACGAACCTGTCCGGGAGCGGCTCCAACGGCTTCAACGGTGCGGGCGGCGCGAGCGCGGCCAATACCTTCAGCGGCACGTTGACGGTGACCGTCACGGGCGTGCTGCCTAACGGCAACCTTGAAGTGAGCGGCGAGAAACAGATGCTCATTAACCAGGGCAACGAATTCGTGCGCTTTTCGGGCGTCGTGAACCCGACCACCATCTCGGGCACCAACACTGTCTACTCCACCCAGGTGGCGGACGCGAAGATCGAATATTCGGCGAAGGGGTATATCGACGAGTCCGAGAACATGGGCTGGATGCAGCGCTTCTTCCTCAACGTGGCGCCCTTCTGATCATGAAACTCGCTCTCCGCTTACTGCTGGCCGCTCTCGCTTTTGCTGCCGCGCTTCCGCAGGCCGCTCAGGCCGAGCGTCTCAAGGATCTCGTCTCGTTCCAGGGCGTGCGTGACAATCCGCTGATCGGATATGGCCTCGTCGTGGGTCTGGACGGCACCGGCGACCAGACCTCGCAGACGCCGTTCACCACGCAGAGCTTGACCAACATGCTCGGCAACCTCGGCATCACGCTGAATGCGGCAACGACACAGAACATGCAGTTGAAGAACGTCGCCGCCGTGATGGTGACGGCTGTCTTGCCGCCGTTTGCGCGGCCGGGCGAGGCTATCGACGTGACGGTGTCGTCGCTGGGCAACGCCAAGAGCCTGCGCGGCGGCACGCTGCTGATGGCGCCGCTCAAAGGCGCCGATGGCCTGGTCTACGCGATGGCACAGGGCAACCTCGTTGTCGGCGGTGCAGGCGCGAGCGCCAACGGCAGCAAGGTTCAGATCAACCAGTTGGCGGTCGGCCGGATCTCGGGCGGCGGGCTGGTCGAGCGCTCCGTGCCGAATGCCGTCACGCAGGCGGGCGGCACGATGCAGATGGAATTGCGCGACATGGACTTCGATACCGTGCAGAAGGTCGTCGCGGCGGTGAACAACCAGTTCGGCGTGGGCACCGCGCTCGCGCTCGACGGCCGCACGATCCAGTTGCGCGCGCCCGCCGATATGTCCGAGCAGGTTTCATTCATGGCGCAACTGGAGAATATCGATGTCAAGCCGGCCCAACCCGCCGCCAAGGTCATCCTGAACGCGCGCACGGGTTCGATCGTGATGAACCAGATGGTGACGCTGCAGAATTGCGCGGTCGCGCATGGCAACCTTTCCGTGGTGATCAACACGGAAACGGCGGTCAGCCAGCCGGGCGCGTTCTCGAACGGCACGACGGTAGCCGCGAAGCAATCCCAGATTCAGTTAAAGCAGGAAACCGGCGCGCTCAAGACACTCGGCGCAAGCGCGACTCTCGCCGATGTCGTGAAGGCACTGAACGCCCTCGGCGCGACGCCGGCGGACCTGATCTCGATCTTGCAGTCGATGAAAGCGGCGGGTGCATTGCGCGCCGACCTGGAAATCATATAAGGACGACAGCCCATGAACGCGAACGGTAATGGTATCGCCAGCAATGCGCTGGCCATGACAGGCAACTCTTCGGACACGAGCGCGCTCAGCTCCTTGTCGTCGCGCTTCGCGCTTGACGTCCAGGGCTTTGACGCCATGCGCGCGCAGGCGAATGCGTCGCCGCAGGCGGGTTTGAAAGCCGCTGCGAAGCAGTTCGACACGGTCTTCACCACGATGATGTTGAAAAGCATGCGCGACGCGACCCCGACCGATGGTCCGTTCGATTCGAAAGACAGCGCGTCATTCACCTCGATGCTCGACCAGCAGATGGCGCAGAACCTGGGCTCGAAGGGCATTGGCGTGGCCGACGCGATGCTCAAGCAATTGATGCGCAACGCGGGCGCCAGCATTCAGGCGAGTGCGGGCGGCGCGGGCGGCGCAGAGGGCGACAGCAGCAGCGCGAACGCGGGCAATATCGCTGCGATGAACGCGATGGCGAAGGCCTACGCGAGCGCGGCGGCCAACGGGACAGGGG
>NZ_JBAUSA010001041.1:0-4951 GCF_049581465.1 Caballeronia sp.
CGCCTGCAAGGCGGATGCATCGAAACGGCGCAGCAAGGGTTCGATCTGCGCCCGGCGCTCTGCATAGCGCGAGAGGAACTTGTCCGCCCGCTCGGAATGCGTAAGGTTCATGCCGCCCTTGCCTGCCATCAGGAACTTGCGGCCGACCGAAGGCATGGTGTCGTAGAGATCCACTTCGACGCCGGCCACCGCCAACGCTTCGGCAGCCATCAAGCCAGCAGGACCGCCGCCGATGACGGCGACACGTTGGGTTCGGTTTTCGGAGGGTGACGGCATGCCTGATGGATGGTCGAAACAAAGGGTTGCAAGCGAGGCAGCATTGTCGCACTCGCCACCTCGGCAAACGATCAAAACGTGTGCTTCATTCCCACCACCGCCGACGTGACGCTAGCGCCGGCATCGGCTGTCGGCCCCGGGTTGGCGGCTCCGGAAATCGTGAACGAGGCGCGAGCCCCGTTGTTCAGATAGGCGGCGCCGGCATAGAGCGTGGTGCGTGGCGACAGCGGATAGTCGAATCGAAGCGCGCCGGTCGCGGCATTCCCACCGCTGTCGGACAGGTTCCGATACACACCGGCGCTCACCAGCAATAGGCCAACGCCGAGCGGCGCGGTGATATCGATGGAATAGAAGTCGTTTTTCGGGTTCGCATACGCCAACGGATGGGCAGTCGTAACGTCGGGGCCGCCGCGATGTTGCTGAATCAGCAGTGAAGGCTTGACGAAGCCGAAATCGTACGACGCCCCGATCAGCAGGTAGTTACCGGCTGCCGTCGATGTCGCTCCGGAAACCGGCGTGCTCGTCGCAAAACCTTGCGTCATGAAATCGACATCGGCGGCGAAGCGACCGTTGCTGTAGTTGAGTCCCGCACCGGCATCTTTTCCGAGGTTGCCCGGCACGCCCGCGACGCCATTGCCGCCGAACGAATAAAAGCCCCGCAAGGTGAACCCGGCGAACGCGGGGGACACATAGCGGATCGCGTCGCTGGCTCGAAGGGCCCGCACAAACACAAAACTGTTTGCGGCATTGCCCCAGCCAAGGCCATTGCCCAAGCCCGGCTGCGCGTAGGTAACAAAGGTGGTGTGCAGCGGCGTATAGCTGTTGCCGACCTGAACGCGCCCGAACGCGCCTTGCGCGCCGATCCACGCTTCGCGACCGAACAATGCGCCTTCCTGCAGCGCGACGCCGTGGGTGCTTGAAAAGCCGTTTTCAAGCTTGAAGATAATGCGCGTACCGCCGCCAATGTCTTCAACTCCGGTCAAACCCCATCGTGATGCGGTGATATTGCCGCTGTCCATCCGGAACTGACTGCCGTTGCCGGCGTTCGCATATTCAACCGATGTATCGATACTGCCGTACAGCGTCACGCTGCTTTGCGCGGCCGCGTCGTGCGAAAGCAGAACCCACGGGCAAGCCAGTAACGCGGTGATCAGGATGTTCTTCATGGTGTCTCTTGATTTGGTACGCCCACGCACATGGAACGTGCGCGCGTGCAGATTCCCGCCGGGCTTTTGCAAGCCCGGTCAGGGAGATCCGATTGAGTTAGAGCGAAGCGGTCTGGAAAGCCTTGGTGGCTAAACAGACGGCGCGCGCGCCCGCGCGTCGTCGGCACGGGGAATGTGGTGGCGCACGACCATCAACGCGACAAGCACCATGAACATGGCTGCGCCGAGCATGGCGAGGTAGAACGATGCGCCGCCTGCGGTGATCAGCAGCGCACCGGCAAACGCGCTGACGATCGCCCCGATTCGCCCGAACGCAAGAGCCGAGGCTGTGCCGGTCGCCCGGACGCGCGTGGGGTAGACGTAGGCGCAGAGCGCGTACATGGTCGATTGCACGGCGTTCACGAAGAGTCCGTGCACGCCGAGACCGAACACGAGCCAGTGAGTGTGGTGCATTACATCGATACCGCGTATTGCCAGCGCACTCGCCACGCCGCCCGCACAGCACAAGAGCAAGGGCCAGCGCGAGCCGTATCGTGTAATCGCGAACGCGCAGCCCAGCGCGCCGAACACGCCGCCCAGGTTGTACGCCGTCAGTCCCGATCCCGCGACCGCGACGTCCAGGCCCTCTGCGGCGAGCATGGTCGGCAGCCAGCTAAACGCGCTATACACCGCGAGCAGGCACATGAAGAATGCGCACCAGATGGCGACGGTGTCGCGGGCGCGGCCGGTCTCGAACAATGCACCGAAACCCGCACGTTGCTCGGCCTTCTGCTCGACCAGATCGGTGAAAGCGGTGTTACTGCCGGTTGACCTCGACATTCGGCCGAGCAGCGCCCGTAACTCGTCCCAGCGTTCGGGCCAGCGAGCGAGAAAGCGCGGCGATTCGGGCAACGTGGCGAGCAACAAGATACCCAGTACGATCGGCAACGTACCGCCGATCCAGAACAGGCCGCGCCATCCGTACACCGGCAACACCCTGCTCGCGAAAAGTCCCGCGAGCATGCCGCCGAGCGGCACGCACACGATGGTCGCGGTGATCGCCAACGTGCGTCGCCGGGCCGGTGTGAACTCGGCGGTCATGGTGGCGGCGCTCGGCAATGCGCCGCCGATTCCAAGCCCGGCGATAAATCTCATCACCGCGATCGACGTCACGTTATTCGCGAAGCCAATACAGCACGTCGCCACGCCAAACAACAACACGCTGGCGATAAGCGCCCAGCGGCGGCCGAAGCGATCCGCGAACAAGCCTGCGCACGCGCTGCCGATGCCCATGCCGATCAAGCCCGCGGCAACCGCCGGGGCAAAGGCGTTGCGCGTGATGCTCCACTCCTTGATCAACACGGGAATGGCGAAGCCGATGAGCTGGCCGTCGAAGCCGTCCATCACGATCGACAGCGCCGCGAGCAGCACGACGATCTTCTGGACGGCGGTAAAGGGTCCATCGTCGAGCACACGGCCTATATCGATGGAGGAAGGTAAATTGAGCGTGTCGCGCTTCATTGCGGACCCCCGCTCGGACGGATGATGGGCATGCTTGTGTCCTGTTGATTGTTTTGGCGCGTTAGCTTCAATGGCTCGCGCTCGTTATGGAGCCTCTTTCAATCCGTTATTCGATCATTCCGTATTGCGCGCCTCGACCAGACGCACGAGTTGCAGCAGGATCTCCGTATGCACGACCGGCACGTTCAGTTCACGCGCTGCCACGACGACCGCGCCATTGATCGATTCGATTTCGGTCCGACGTCGCGCGAGAACATCCTGCAGCATTGAAGGCTTGTGCCCATGGTGCGTCTCGATCGCATGGAGCACGGTGCTTGCGCACCTTTCCTGATCGACGCGAATGCCTTTCGCTCGCGCCACATCCAGCACTTCGACGACGATCTTCAATGCGAGCGCGGCGCCGTCCGGCACGCGACCGAGCTGATCGACGGCACAGCCGCTCACCGCGCACAGGGAATTCAGCGCGGCATTGAACGCCACTTTTTCCCAGATCGCGGACCAGACGTTGTCATCGACGGTGCAATGCAGACCCGCGGCGTCGAGCGCGTGGGCGATGGCGTCGGCCTGCGGACGATGAACCCCATCCCCGCACATCATGCGAATTTTCCCCTCGCCATGCGACGCCACGTGCGCGGCGCCGAGCTTGTCGGCCGGCCATGTCGTCACGCCGATCAGCACGCGCTCGGGACGAACCGACTCACTAATCAACTCCGCGTTGCCCAACCCGTTTTGCAACGTCAGCACAAACGTCTCCGGCCCGATAACTTGCTTCACGCTGGCAAGCGCTGCCCGCGTATGCAGCGACTTCGTGAATACGACAAGCAGGTCGGGCGTGGAACAGAGCAGCTCTGGACGGCTGACAGCAAGTTGAGTAATGCGGCGGTCTCGCGAGCCGTTCACGAGCCGCAAGCCGTCGCGACGAATGGCATCGAGATGTTGCGCATCGATGTCGAGCAGGGTCACCGCGTGAGCGCTTTCGGCAAGCATGCCACCGAAGAACGAGCCCATCGCGCCGGCGCCGAGTATTGCTATTTTCATAATTGGAAATCCGTGATTCAAGCAACCGCTATCTCAACCAACACCGGTTTATCCAATGCGAATGCTTCCTTCAGCACGCCTTCGAGCAATGCGGCATCAGAGACGCGCACGCCCTTGCACCCCATTCCCTTGGCGAGCGCGACGAAATCGATCCCGGGCAAATCCGTGCCCTGCACCGGATCGCCGGGTGCAAAGCCGAACATGGGCGCGAAGTCCTGAAGCGCGGCGTAGCGCGCGTTGTTGAGAATCACGTAGACAACCGGCAAGCCCAGTTGCGCAGCGCTCCATAACGCCTGGATCGAGTACATGGCCGATCCATCGCCGATCACGCCGATCACGCGTCGTCCCGGCTTCGCCAGCGCCACACCGACCGCGGCCGGCATGGCGTGACCGAGGCCGCCGCTTGCCATCGTGTAGAAGGTGCCGCGCTGTGTAATCGGCAAGTGCCGCTGCATCACGGGACGTGAACTGGGCGCTTCCTCGACCACGATATCGGCGGGATCGCGGATATCGGCGAGCGTCTGAAGCGCGAACGCGACCGAGATCGGTGATGACCCGCCCACGCGCTGCGTGGCCTCGCGCAGCGCGGGTTTTCGACGCGCAAGCGGTTGTGGCCGCGCCAGTAAATCTTCGATACCCAGCCGGACATTGCCCACCACCGACGTCCCGACGGGAATCCATGCGGCAACCGACGGATCGTCGATCAGTTGAACGAGTTGGCTTCCTTGCGGGACGTGCGGCCCGTTGCCTTCCACGTGATACGTGAAGGCCGGCGCACCCAGCGCGAAAATCAAGTCGTGGCCGTCAAGCAATTCCACGATTTGCTCGCGAATGGCTGGCAAGAAGCCAGCGAACAAGCGGTGATCTTCGGGAAAGCTGCAACGGGCGGACATCGGCGCGACAAACACACGAGCACTATGGCGTTCGGCCAATTGCACGATTTCGTCCCACGCGCGCGCATGATCAACGCC
>NZ_JBAUSA010001042.1:0-5482 GCF_049581465.1 Caballeronia sp.
ATCCAGGCGGGCGAGTCTCCGGCAGATGAACTGGAAATCGTAGTGCCGCAAAACGCGGCCGGAGCGGGTAATTCCCTTAAGCGCAAGCGGCAGTGCGGGTGGCTAAAGGGCAACCTGTGGGAGCAGATTGCGCTGCCTATGGCAACGACCGGCCAGACACTGATTAGTCTCTGTAATACAGGTCCGCTGTTAAAGCGCAGCCAGATCGTGATGCTGCACGACATGGCAATCTACGATGTGCCGGAAGCCTTCTCGAAGAAATTCCGGTTTTGGTACCGATTCAAATTTGCGATCCTTCATCGTCAGGCGCAAGTCGTCCTGACGGTGTCAGCCTTCTCGAAGGAGCGTATTTGTCACCACCTTGGTATTGATGAAGCGCGCGTCGCAGTGATCCACAACGGTGCCGATCACCTTGATCGCGTGGTCAGCGACCCATCGGTACTGGACCGGTTGAAGCTAACCCGCGGCTCGTATTGCGTCGTCGTGGGCAGTCTGGATCCGCGCAAGAATTTGCAACGCGTGCTCGATGCGGTGAAGCAACTTGGTCACTTGCGTGACATCAAGTTCGTTATCGTGGGCGGCGCCAATCCGCGCATCTTCGACTCGAAGCACGTCGCTAAACAGCCCGATTCGGATCAGGTTGTGTGGGCGGGCTTTGTCTCTGATGGCGAGTTGAAGGCGCTGTACGGCGATGCGGCGTGCCTCGTGTTTCCTTCGCTCTATGAAGGTTTCGGATTGCCGCCGCTCGAAGCGATGTATTGCGGTTGTCCCGCGATTGTGTCGAACGAGGCGTCCCTGCCCGAAGTCTGTGGCGATGCGGCCATGTATTGCAACGCGAGATCGGTCGATGATATCGCGGCCAAGATAGCGCTGATGATGAGCGACGAAAAGCTGCGGCAGCGCTATAGCGAGATGGGCCTGCGCCACGTGCAGCAGTTTCGCTGGGATCGCGCGGCGAGCAAGCTCCTGCAGGTTTTGTACGGCGAAAGCTACGCGAAGACGGCGCAGCACGCGATGCCTTCATCGGCGAGTTAGATCCACGTTGTTAGCCGGCGCTGCCAGGCGCCGGCTAACGGACTTGACTCCGGAAGACCGAAGGCACGCGAAAATCACGATGACCACACCGGCGCCCGAGTCTTACTCGGGCACTTGCCGCTTCAGGAACGGTACCTTTTGTAGATAGAGCATCGAGGCCATCGCGATCGCAATCGCGGTTTGGACCAGCAGTACCGTTGCTGCAGCACCTTGCTCAGCGTAGAGCTTTGAAAGCACTGGCAATAGCCCGAAATTCAATACAGCCGAGCCGAGCAGCACGCGGCTGAACTGCGCCTTCATCCCGAGCGGAAGCATGGTTTGAACGCCGAATACATCTGCGAGTCCGGACATCAACGGCACGAACGCCATCCAGCGCAGGACATCGACGGTCGCGTGAAATTGCGGTCCATAAAGGACGCGGACCGCGAGCGGCGCACCGGCAAATATCACAAGCGATATGACCGTGACGATGGTTCCCTGAAAGGCCAGCATCCTGCGAAGAAACGAAAAGGCGTCTGCAGGGGCGTGGTGCATCAGGTAGCTGATGCGCGGATACGCGGCGGTTTTCAACGGCGTCAGCATGCCGAGCGCGGCCCGGATGAGTTTGTCGGCCGCGGCGAAGTAACCGGCTGCTACATTGCCCGAGATCAACGCGAGCAATACGATGTTGCTGGAGGCGTAGATTTCGGTGGCGGCGGATGCCATGAAAACCCCCCAGCCTTGCTTCAACGCCTCCGCAATAGCGCGTACGGGCGTCCGGACGAAGTCGAGTTCGCGGCGCCTATACAGGTAGATGCAGATCACGATGCCCGATAGCAGCGGCACGAATGTGTTGACGCCCATCGCCCAGTAAATGTCCTCGCGAGTGCGTACCAGCAGGAACATGGCCGGTACGCTCAACGCGCGGCCCGTGAAGACGATGGAGCCGACTACACGCAGGTCTTCAACGCCCTGGAAATACCAGGTCGGGATCAGCATGGCACCTACAGCCATGCCGAAGCCAAGCAAAAGCAGGTCGCGGTCCTCGGCGAGCCTTGGAAAGATGAACGTCAGGCTCAGCAACAGGATGAAACCCGCTGTTGTAATAGACGCTTGCGCCAAAAACGTTTCCCAGAAGACGCGCGAGCGCTCCCGGCGGTTGTCGCGGTTGATGGAGATTTGCGGCGTCGCAGTGAGTCCGAACCCATAGTTGGTCAAGGCGATGAAATAATTGACAAACGCCATCGCAAAGGCGAGGCGTCCATAGCCGCCCGGCGTAAGCACGCGCGTCAGCAGCGGCAACGTGAGCAGCGGCGCGGCATAGGTCGATATCTGCAGCATCATTAATACTGCAAAATTCTTCCGGAAAGAGGCCATCAACAGGGATTCCCGGCTTGAGTAGTGCCTAAACATTGCGCCGATTGCGGCGCCTGGCTGAGCGTGGCGAAACAGGCAAACCAAGCAACGCGTAAGGGCCGCGTCGCATCAGTCCGCGAGGCGAAATAGCGGATCAAGATTAGCATAGGTGCGTCAAAAAACTGCACCGTGTATTTTATCGAAAACAGGCGCGCGCTCTTTGCATACAGATACATTGCGAGCGCGCTAACTATTGATGCCGTCTGCAATTTAAACATACGCGCGCCAGCGCACTCAGTGCGATGAGCAACATTTGTACCGACGAATAAATGGCGTAGCGCGGTGCCGTGCGGCCTGACTGAAGCAGCCGTGTGGGGTGTCGAACGGTATGGCCCGGCGAGTTGTTGTCTAATTACGTCAAGCCGGCTAGGTGAGACCGCCGCTTGCACCCGCGATGCGGCCCACGAACGACTGCGAAGCTAATGAAGATATTAATTGCCAATACGTTGTATTACCCCGACATGGTCGGAGGCGCGGAGATTTCGACGCAGATTCTGGCGGAGGGATTGGTTGCGGCGGGCGTTGAAGTTTGTGTCGTCTGTGCAACAGGCTCTGGCTCCGACCGAGTGAGCGAACTGAACGGCGTGAAGATCTATCATCTGCGTTTCGCCAATCTGTACTGGCCGCACCAGCCGAAGAAGCGCTCGCCGCTGGCAAAGCTGGTGTGGCACGCCATCGACGTACATAACGTCTTGATGGCAAGAAAAATAAAGAAGATCGTTGCGCGAGAAAAGCCGGACCTCATTAGCACGAGTAACCTGTCGTGCCTTTCGATCGGCATCTGGCGCATGGCAAACGAATCGGGCGTGCCGATCGTTCATACCGTCCGCGACTATTACCTGATGTGCCCGACATCGAAGATGCTCTCGCATAACAAGTCGTGCGAGCAACAGTGCGCAATGTGCGCTCGCTATGCAGGGCCGAAGAGGACTGCGTCGCAACGCGTCGATGCCGTGATCGGCGTCAGCCAGTTCGTCCTGCAAAAGCATATTGACAACGGGTTCTTCGCAGGCGCGTCGTCCACGGGAGTCATCAGCGATTGTTATCTGCCGATGAAAAGCGCAACGTCGAACGCAACCCCCGCTATATATAACGGCGGCGCCGTGCGGCTTGGGGTTCTCGGACGGATATCGCCGGAGAAGGGCATAGAGGTACTGCTTGACGCGTTGCTAAGCGATTCGAGTCTGGAATGGAGCCTGTCCATAGGCGGTACAGGCGACGCAGCCTATCTCGCCGAATTGAAGGCCCGCTACACCGATCCGCGCGTACGCTTTCTCGGCCATGTCGTGCCGGCGGCCTTCCTTCAAAGCATCGACATCCTCGTGGTGCCGTCGAAGTGGAACGAGCCGTTTGGCCGAGTGACCGTAGAAGCTTACTCGTATGGCGTTCCTGTAGTCGGTGCGAATACGGGCGGAATTCCTGAGGTGATCGAGCCGGACTCCTATCTGATATTCGACATCAACCAGCCACATACAGTCATCGATAAAATTACCGAGGCAATTGAGCTATTAAATAACTCCGGGATACGCAAGCGTCTGCTCGACTATGCCGAGACCTTCAGCCCGGACGCGATGGTCGGCGCGTATCTTGACTTGTACAACGCCGCATTGAAGGCGGCGTCCAGGCGCGCTCCCGCCGTCGCGTCAGTCAGTACACCGTGACGCATTTGTTGCGTATTCGCATACGCATTTTTTCGTTCACCCTGTCCGATGCCGTGCATTGAAAGCAGGGTGGACGTTCCTGTGATCCCCGATGCTGCGTCATACGCATCAGAGTCCTATTGACTGCTTGCCGCGGTCCATTTGACCAGTCAAGCGCTGTTGCAATTCAGCACACTTTCAATGCCGCAATGCGGCATTGAAAGTGCCTTATGTGCGGAACCGCACACCACCCGCAATACTCGCCACCTACCATAAAGCTCGCGATCCGCACGCTCAGGATCTTACTGTCTACTATTGAAAAGTGAGAGTCATGTGAAAGTCGCAATCGTGCATGATTGGCTTGTGGTCTCGGGAGGCGCAGAAAAGGTCTTGCAACAAATGCTGGCTTGTTTTCCGCGCGCTGACATTTTTACCATTGTCGATTTTCTGGAGGATCGCAGCTTCATTAAGGACCGGACGGTGTATTCGTCGTTTATCCAGAAGCTGCCGTTTGCGCGCAAGCGCTACAGAAGCTACCTGCCGTTGATGCCGCTTGCCATTGAGCAATTCGATCTGTCGGGCTATGACCTGGTCTTGTCGAGTTCGTACGCGGTCGCCAAGGGCGTACTGGTCGGTCCCGATCAACTGCATGTCAGCTACGTGCATTCGCCCATCCGTTATGCCTGGGACTTGCAGCACCAGTACCTGAAAGAGTCGGGTCTCGCGTCGGGATTCAAATCGATCCTGGCGCGCGTCCTGCTTCACTATATTCGCGGCTGGGACGCGCGTTCGGCTAATGGTGTCGATTGCATTATTGCCAACTCGCATTACATTGCGCGGCGGATCAAGAAAGCTTACCAGCGCGATTCGACGGTGATCTATCCACCGGTCGACGTTAGCGGTTTCCTTGTCGGCACGCACAAGGACGACTTCTATCTCACGGCTTCGCGCATGGTCCCGTACAAGCGAATGGATCTGATCGTGAAGGCGTTCTCGAAGACGCCTGAGCGACGTCTGGTTGTGATCGGCGACGGGCCCGACATGGCCAAGATCAAGGCCGTCGCGGGCCCTAATGTCCAGATCATGGGCTATCAACCCTTCACGGTACTCCGTGATCATCTGCAGCGCGCTCGCGCCTTCGTGTATGCCGCGGAGGAGGATTTCGGAATTTCGATCGTCGAGGCACAGGCGTGTGGCACGCCGGTCATCGCATTCGGCAAGGGCGGCGCGCTCGAATCGGTCATTGGCTATCCACGGGAGCGCTCGACAGGCGTCTTCTTCAGGGAGCAGACGCTCGAGTCCTTGCTGGAAGCTGTCGATTGCTTTGAGCGTCATTCGCGCCGTTTTGAACCCAAGGCCTGTCGAGCGAACGCCGAGCGGTTCTCTGCTGAGAATTTCAGGGCGGCACTGAC
>NZ_JBAUSA010001043.1:0-1987 GCF_049581465.1 Caballeronia sp.
CTCGCGGTGCAGGTCGCCGCGGACATCGGCCACTTCCTACTGGAAAGACAATTCGCCGCGCAGCTTGCTGAAACTGCCGCGGCCAAGGGTGTTGCCGAGGCTCCGTTGCGCGAAGTGCTCAAGCGGCTCGGCGAGACGGAGGTCGCCGAAGCCGAAATCCCCGACCGCCTCGCCAAAGCCGCCGACGAATTGATACGCCTCCGCGCCGACCTCGAACGACTCCGCGACGACCGGCCGGAATTCGCCGTCATCCGCGCCCGCGCGTCGGCTCTGATCGACAAAGGCGATTTCGACACCGCCCGTTCCGCTCTCAACGAGGGACGCGGGCGCGCTCGCGCGCTGCGCGAGGAGGCAGATCGAACCGAGGCCGGATTTTTAGCCCAGGAGGCGCGCGTCGACCGCCTGCAACTCAACTACGAATCGGCTTGCGCCAAATTCGCCGAAGCCGCGCAACTCGATCGGGACAATGTCTGGCTATGGATCGAGCTGGGTGATTTGTGGGAGACGCGAGGCTCGCTGGTCGAGGCTACGAAGGCTTTCTCTGCCGCCCGTGACGCCGCCGCTCGAGGCGGCCACGATCGGGATCTCGCCGCATCCTCCGATAGGCTCGGCTATATGCAGGTCAAGCGGGGCGACCTCACAAGCGCGCTCAAGTCATACAAGTACGTCTTAGAAATTGCTGAGCGGCTTGCCAAATCCGATCTCGGTAACTCGAAACGACAGCGCGACCTTTCGATCCCATACCAGAGAATTGGCGAGGTTCAAGTCGCGCAGGGCGATCTCTCCGGTGCTCTGAAGTCTTATAGCGACGGCTTAGCGATCCAAGACCGACTCGCGCAATCCGATCCAACAAACGCTGATTGGCAGGAGGGTCTCTCGCTGTCGTACGAGCAGATCGGCGATGTTCTGGTCGCACAAGGCGATCTCGCTGGGGCATTGACCTCCTATCGCGATAGTCTCGTGATCAGGGACCGCTTGGCCAAGTCCGATCTCCGAAATGCCGGCTGGCAGCGCAATCTCGCTGTTTCGAACGCGAAGGTTGCCGACGTGGAGGTTAGGCAGGGCGATCCTGCCAAGGCGATGACCCGCTACCGTGAAAGCCTCGCGATCTTTGACCGCCTAGCGAAATCCGATCCCGGCAACGCCGGCTGGCAATACAATCTAAGCATCAACAACGAAAGAATTGGCGACGTGCAGGTCGCGCAGGGCGACCTTATCGGCGCGCTAGCCTCGTATCGCGCCAAGTTCGAAATCGTTAGCCGGCTGTCGCAATCCGATCCCGCTAACGCCGGCTGGCAGCGCGACCTCTCGGTGTCCCACAACAAGATCGGCGACGTGCAGATCGCACAGGGCGACCTCACCGGCGCGCTAATCTCCTACCGCGGCGGCCTGGCCATCATTGATCCACTGGCGCAATCCGATCCCGGCAACGCCGGCTGGCAGCGCGATCTCTCGGTGTCCTACGAGAAGATTGGCAACGTGCTGGTCGCGCAGGGCGACCTCGCCGGGGCGCTGACCTCCTACCGCGACAGCCTCGCGATCATGGACCCACTCATTACGTCCGATCCGGAGAACGCCGGATGGCAGCGCCACGTTGCTGTGTCGCATTCGAAAATCGCAAGCGTACTCAAGGAAATGGGAAATCGCGCCGGCGCGTTGCAGTCGTTGCGACAAAGCCACGCGATCATGGTTCGCTTGACCGCCCTATCGCCAGACAATGTCCAATGGAAGCAGGACCTTGACTGGCTTGCAAGCCGGATCGCCGAACTCTCGCAATAGGCTGCGCCCTGCCCCGAGACGTTTGCGGCCGAACTTTTCGGTCCTTCAAACGCGAGGCTCAACCCAATGGGCTCGTCTGCGCCTTGAACCGGCGCGAAGGGATATCTAACGCCAGTCGCCGCGTCTAACAGCGACATAATGCGATTGAATTGGTCGGCGGGCGCGGCTTTCTGGGCGCCGAATCGCGACCCTGACCCAGTGGCGGTCC
>NZ_JBAUSA010001044.1:0-1689 GCF_049581465.1 Caballeronia sp.
GCCGCGCGGCGCCTTGTCTTCCGGCAGTTCAGCCCAGTAGTCCGGCACCGACGCCTCGTGGCGATACGGCAGCGCGCCCCTGCTCGCGAGCAGTTCGGCAGCCGGCGATGCGCTGTCATAGATCGCCTCACACATTTCGTACTCCCAATCCGAGAGGCCGAGCTTGGGCAGCGACGGATCGTACTGCTCGGGGCGCGACAGGCGCGCGACGTAGCGCAGGTAGTCCTCCTTCGGATCGGCGATACCAGCGCGCCGCATCGGCTCGTTGTTCGGCACCCAGTACCAAAACGCGGCCTTCGCGGCCGTGCCGCCGACACTGCCCGCTTTCTCCAGAATCGCCACGCGGTTGCCGAGCCAGCGTGAGAAAAGCGCGCAGGGCAGGCCCCCTCCTCCTCCACCGCACACGACGATGTCGTATTCGGCATCGAACTTGAGTTCGCCGGCGGCTTTCGCGGACAGCGTCACGACGCCGAAGGCGGCGGCTGCCGTGCCGGCGCCAGCGGCCTTGATGAAGTTGCGCCGCGATGCAGCGGGCACGTTGCTGTAGTCAGTCATGTTCGTCTCCGTGTTTTAGTTTCGTGTGCCACGTGGGCATGAAGCGCACGGTACGGCGACGCAATGAACGGGTCTTTCACGTTTCGCGATTTACAGATTCCGGGCGCGCAGCGGATTGGCGGGTGGGTATCAGGATGAAAAACGGAGATGAAGATCAGGGATGAAAATCGCGGACGCTGCGTTCGCGAACTGCGAACCACCGAAGCGTAAAGGTCGCGACTCAAGCGTTTATACTCGCGAGAAAAGCGGCCTAAGAACGACATCAAGGCCGACATCAAAGCGCGCACCATTGAGGCAACGAGAGACGACAATGAGCGGAACGTACCAGCCACCGGCCATCCGGCGAATCGAGGGATTTCGCGTGGTATCCGGCGCGCCCGGACTCGAATACTGTATCTCCGGTTCGCAGCCCTATACGCTCGACATGCATAACCCGTCCGAGATGATCTGCCTGCTGCTTGGCACGATCGTTACAGAGACGCGTTACGACGACGGACCTGCGGTCCCATTCACGTTTGAAGCGGAGACCGCCGCATTTCATCCGCGCGGCGGCAGCATGCGCATCGACGCGCAGCAGGTTCGTCACGGCTTCATTGCGTTTCGTTATCGCGACCCGTTCCAGAGCCGCATCACCGATTCCAATGCGCGCGCGTCGCGTCGCGTGAGCAGTCGCAGCAACCTCGGCGCCAATGCGATTCGACATCTGGTGCGCTACGCACGCCTGAAGGTGCCTGCTGAACGCTCGTTACCGGTCGACCCGTGGGAGATCCAGTGCCTGGCGACGCTCGCCTGGATCGAGACGACGCGGCATCTGGAGAACACTGCCGACAAGCGCAAGCCGGGAATGTCCGACGCCGAATTTTCCCGACTCGAACAGTATGTGGCGAGCAACATCGAGCACGGCCTCAGTTGCGCGGATCTCGCGGCGACGCTTGATCTGCCTGTTCGCGTGGTCTTCGACGGCGTGAAGGCCCGCACTGGGTATTCGCTGTACCGTTTCGTGATGGAAAGGCGGATCGGCGCGGCGGCCCACATGCTGCGTGTAACCGACACACCGCTTTGCGAGGTTGCCGCGGCTTGCGGATTTTCGTCGCAACAGCACATGACGGCGCTGTTCTCCGCGCGGATCGGCAC
>NZ_JBAUSA010001045.1:0-6876 GCF_049581465.1 Caballeronia sp.
GCGCTCAGTTGCATGGCGTGGGCCGGCGCGGGCGTGCTGTGGACCCTGAGCGGCGGCGTGCCAGGCTCGACATTGCTCGGCGCCGCGCAAGCGGCGCAAACCGACACCCGTGCATTCAGTTTCGTGCAGATCAGTGACAGTCATATAGGCTTTAGCAAAGACCCGAATCTCGACCCGGCAAGCACGCTGCAAGAAGCCATCGGCAAGATCCAAACCATGCCGGTACGGCCGGCGTTCATGATCCACACCGGTGACGTCAGCCATCTCTCCAAGCCCGGCGAATTCGACACGGCCACGCAAATCATCGGCACGGCAGGCCTCGATGTCCACTACGTACCCGGCGAACACGACGTGCTGGTCGACAACGGCGGTTCGTACTTCGAGCGCTTCTCAAAGCCCCGCGACACCAAGTGGTACAGCTTCGACCAGGGCAACGTGCATTTCATAGGGCTCGTCAACGTGATCGATTTGCACGGCGGGGGGCTGGGCTTTCTCGGCGACGAACAGCTCGCATGGCTCCAACAGGACTTGAAATCGCGCTCGTCCAGCACGCCGATCGTGGTCTTTGCACACATCCCGCTCTGGTCGCTTTATCCGGCATGGGGCTGGGCTACGGACGACAGTTCAAGAGCTCTTGCGCTAATGAAGCGCTTTGGCTCAGTCACGGTTCTAAACGGGCACGTCCACCAAGTGGCACAAAAAGTCGAAGGGGAAATCAGCTTCTACACCGCGCTTTCGACGGCGTTCCCGCAACCGGCTCCGGGCACCGCTGCGGGTCCTGGCCCAATGAAGGTTCCCGCCGATACGTTACGCACGCTCCTGGGTGTGCGGGCTGTGAACTACGTTCCGGGCAACTCGGAACTGGCGTTGCTGGACACTCGTCTTGCTACTTGAACAAACACTTACTTAACGAGGAAGGAGAGAGGCGATCATGAACACACGTATGAAAGGGCGAAATCCAGGCATGTTGGCACTATTGACTTGCGCAATCTTGCTCGCGTCAGGTCCGTGCGCCTATGCAACGGATGCGCCATCGGCGACTGTTGTTATCGACAACTTCGCCTTCAATCCACCGAAACTCTCGATCAAGGCTGGAACGACCGTGAGGTGGGAGAACCACGATGACATGCCGCATCTGGTCACAAGCGACACGACGCCCCGCGAGTTCGCCTCGCGGCCGCTCGACTCCGGCGACAGCTTCTCGCAAACCTTCGCGAAGCCCGGCACATACCGCTATTTTTGCTCGATGCATCCACGCATGACGGGGGTGGTGATCGTTAAATAGCAGGTTGCTCCACGCTAGGAGACATAGAGAATGAGACAGCACCAGCCTGCCGGCCAAACGGGCCTTTTCTCAGTAGACACGCGCGTTCCGCCGTTACGGAAATCTAGAGTTAACGATTTCTGCACGTTGCGTACATGATGGTTCGACACGGCGGATAGCACCATGATCAATGGCGAATTCCCCGGACACCGACGCTATTGAACGGGGACATTGCCTGCCCGGCTACGCACACGCAAGCCACCCATGGACCTTCTCCGAGGAATCCGAAATGAAAACACTAAAAATCGCAGTAACACTGGCCTTCGCCTTGATGGCGGGACACAGTTGGGCACAAGACGCATCCACGCCTTCGCAGCCAGCACAGGCGCAAGCGAACCAGGACACGGGCGGGATGTCCAATGCCTCGCAGAATGGCGCTCCTATGGGCCTGACTCGCGCCCAGGTCAAGCAAGATTTGATACACGCAGAAAAGTCGGGTGAACTCACCCGCTTGAACACTGATCTATACAAGGGCCAATGATCTATACAAGGCAATTGAGCGGGTCCATCCTTCTTTCGCTCGCGGCGGGCGCTACTTCCCCCACGACGCAACATGCCGAGCGGTCTTGACGACATCAACGACCGCTTTAGTACCCTATACGTTTTTCAAACTTCCTGAAGCGCCCAAGCGTCCGGTAGCGCTTGAACCACGCGTTCAGGCGCAGTTCGAACAGTCTTGGCGAGCGGTCCGCCAAGGCCCGTTCGAGCCAGTAGAACATTTCGTCGGGCCGCTCCAGGCGCGCATACATTTCAGCCAGCAATAAGGGCGACAGATAGCCCTTGTGTTCTCTGGCAAGCAGGTCCTGCAAGTGCCAATGGAGAACGCCGTCGAAGCCTCCCGCCTGCCACGCCGAGCGAATCTGTTCAGCTCGCGCGTGGGCATTGCAGCGGGTTAGCGCTTCAATGGTTGCATCGACGGCCTCCTTGTACATGCCTTCGACCTCGAACGCAGTTGCGAGCACCTGATAGACAAGCGGCGACCGGTCACCGCGCCCCTCATTCAGATATTCCTGCACGACTTCGTTATATTTTCCGGCTAACACGCGCCCGAAGATGCGCGAACCTTCAAACGCCAATGGGTCGATCCGCTCGGCCCGCTCAAATTGCGCGGTCGCTTCCGACTCTCGTCCGACCACGAGCAATAGCCGCGCATACAACCGGCTGGCCTCGGGATAATTAGGATTGAGACGCAGCGCCTCAAGGAATTCCGCTTCCGCACGGCGCCAGTCCCAGTCGAAGAAATAGAGCACGCCTGCAAGCGCTTGATGCGCTTCAGGCAGGTCCGGGTCGAGTTCGAGCGCGCGCAATGCCATAGCACGTGCCTTTGGAAAGCCCTCGGACGCAGGATTGAAACCATGCACCGCAGTGGACCCGAAGATGTTCGATAACCCCACATAACCCAGCGCGTAGGTAGGGTCCCGCTCGATCGCCGCTTCGAAGTAACTGTGACTGCGCGCGAAGTCTTCACCACTCAAGGCATGCTGGGCCGCGAAGCCTGAATCGAAATGCACACGACGTGCCCAGTAGAAACGACCACGCAGGTAAGCATCATGCGCGGCGGGATCGACAGGCGAACGTCTCGCTCGCGCATCCCCCTGGTGCGCAACGAGCACAGGCACGACCAGTCCAGCGAGCGCCGTCCCCACCTCGGCCTGGATATCCAGCCTGCCTCTTGCAGACGGTTCGACCGCCCCGCTCCACACCTGCGCCTGATCCCCGCATCGAACGAGATCCGCCAGGACGCGCACGCGACTGCCCTCGCAGGTCATCGAACCTTCAAGCACATAGTCGACGGTAAGCTCCCGTGCAATCTCAGCAATACTCTTGTCGGTGTGCCTGTAACGCGCGGCCGTTGTTCGTGCGATCGCGCTGACGCGCTGAGGATCGATTGCGCCGATGCGCGCCGACGCTTCATCGGCTAGAGCATCGCAATAATCATCGCGTGACGCGTCGCCCGTCATGTTGCGAAAAGGCAGGACCAGCACACGGACAGGCGCAATCTCGTGGGTCGTTGCATTGTCCGCAGCGACCTCGACGCCATCCAGTCGATACCCTTTTCCCTTGATCGTCACGAGGTATCGGGGCTGCTCAAGGTCTTCGCACAGTGCAACGCGGATCTTTCGGATTGCTGTATTGATGCCGCTATCCAGATCGCGAAATGCGTTTGTTCCCCAAAGCGCTTTCACAATGTCCGCGCGTGAGACCAGTTGCCGGTTGCGCGCAGCAAGCAGGATGAGCAACTCCATTGGCAAGCGTTCGAGAGGCACAGGCTGGCCGGCACGGCGCAAGCCATAACGATCGATGTCGAGTTCGATATCGCCGAACTGGACGAGTCGTTGCGTTGTCATGTGCGCTCCAATGACGCCGATTGGGGGGCCGGCACGATTGGCGCGAGGCGCAAGATCCCTAGCGGCCGTATTGCTTTGGCCACTGATCAAGGAGGCATGCCTATGGTCTCACGACGGCTTCCGGAGAACTGTAGTTCGTGATGTTGAAAGAGGCAATGAACGCGCGCACTGCAGAAATGATTTCCGAGCGCGGAAGAGTCGTCAAGGAGGACTGATTTCTGGGCGAGGGTTCCGGGCGAGGGACAGGCACGTGCTCCCCACGCATTCGAACATGACCCGGAGCCAGCTCGCGACGTGCGCGCGCTGACTCGGCCACGAAATAATTACCGCGACACTAGCGCGCGCCGCTTGCCTTCAAGGTGCGTGATCAGGCGCTGAAGCGTTCGCTCCGCGTTCCCGGGCAGATCCGGGAATTTGAAGCCGACGATATACAAGCGATCTCCCTTCGCCGTTACCATGAAGCGCGGAGAAACAAGCTGAAGGTCGATTGAAAGCTGACCGAAGATGCCAAAATTCAGCTTGACGTCCTCTAGCGTGCAACCGATTTCCAACTCGGAAATAGGTGGTTTGTGCGTCTTGAGCGCGACGCCGCCCAGCGACAAATCATGGACCTCACATCGAAATGTTTCGCCGTTCGGAAACTTGCCTGAGGCAACATACGGCTCGATAATCGGTGTTTCGACCCTAAAGTATTCCCGGCGCTGCACGCAAAAGACAACCTCCGGGAATGGCAACTTGAATGCGGGACGGCCCTCGAACACGGTCTCGGACGGCGCGCCCGAGTCGAATTCGATCCTCACGCCTTCAGGGGACCCGCGAAACACGAGTTTGGCGGCGCCGAGTAGCGCCTGGTTCTCTTCCTCGTTACTGCCTCGGTCGAAGATAAAAGTTGCACCGGCGGCATCGACGTCGAGCAACTGGCTCGCCATCTGCTTGCCACCGAATTCGATGGTCACGAAGTCGCCTCTAGCCGCCAGATTGCGTAAATAGATCGCGATTTGCCGCGGGTCGCGTCGACCGTAGTCGGGACGCTCTTGAGTGGACGGATCTGCGCCGTTGGCGTCTGACAATTGCTCGACAATCATTTGATCATCCGTGCGTTGTTGGGCGATTAGAAAATCGGATATGTGTTGAAGCGTGCGTTGCCGCACAGAGAGTTCGGAACTTTATTACGATACCGCGTTTCAGTAAATGCACATCTTGTCTAGCGGCGCTGTTAATCGGTACGAATAGCGTTCCGCGCAACACTCCACGACGCAAAGCAAGATTGACCTTGTGCCTTAGCTTGTCTCTTTGCGGAACTCTCCACGCACAACGCCTCTTGCAGTCATGCTTACTTGCATCAAACATCGGTTGAGGAAACGGGTACGATTCGCCTTTAAATCAATCGACTCTTCATGCTGGCCCTAAAACTGACGCTGGTTCCGTTTTTTCTGTTTGCCATTTCCCTGGCGGGCAAACGGTGGGGTCCCGGCATTGCCGGCTGGCTCGCGGGATTGCCGGTGATCGCCGGGCCGATTCTCTTCCTGCTCGTTCTTATTCACGGACCGAATTTTGGCGTGCATGCGGCAACCTTATCGCTGTCCGCGATCCTCGCGTCAGAGGCTTTCAATTTCGCCTATGCATGGAGTTGCAGGTCCTCGCGATGGCCTGTTGCCTTGTGCTTAGGCTTAGCAAGCTGGTTGGTGGCAGCCGGGGAGCTCGCCATGATGCCGGCCTCTCCGGGATGGGCAATAGCGGTGGCCGCGATTGCCGTAGCGTTTGGACAGACGTTTCTTCCGCGCAGCAACGCACAAGTGACCGGTGGGCGGCTCACCTGGACCGACCTGGCCGGACGCATGGCCGCAGGCGCGGCGCTTACCTTCCTTGTCACCACACTGTCCGCTGCAATAGGACCTGGCTGGAGCGGCATTCTCGCGGTCTTTCCGATGCTGGGCAGCATCTTGTCGGTCTCATCGCATCGCTCGCACGGTCCTGACTTCGTCATTTCGATGCTGCGTGGCATGGTACTCGGGCGATTTTCGTTCGCCGCTTTTTGCCTGTGCCTTATCTTTTCTCTTCCCAAACAAGGGACCGCAGCCGCTTTTATCGAGGCCGCCGCGCTCGCAATTCTCGTGCAATGGGCGACCAGGCGACTGGCGCTGGCGCAGCGTGCACGTTCCGTAGACGCGCTGGCCGCGCTGCCGTCACCCGATTAAATCGCGGAATCGTTAGCCGTTGACTTGGCCCACGCTTCTTACTTTCGTGGAAGCGGTCGCGATAAGGGTTTTTTCGCAGTCGGCGAGAGCCCTTGCGAGAGTCCAAACGCTGCACAATCGAGCCTTGGCTTTTAACTCTCAAAAAACGCTCCATGACCGACTCGCCTTCCAACCGCTTTTCCGACATTGAGATCGCTGCCGTTTACCGGGCAATTTACGAACGCCGCGACATGCGCCATTTCAGCGACGCGGCCGTATCGGAAGAACAGTTGGCACGGTTGATCGATGCCGCACACCATGCGCCGAGCGTCGGCTTTATGCAGCCGTGGCGCTTCGTTCGCGTGACCGACCACCGCCTGCGCGTGGCCTTGCATGACATTGTCGAGACCGAGCGGCGCGCGACGGCCGAGGCGCTGAACGAGCGCAGTGACGAGTTCATGAAGCTCAAGGTGCAGGGCATTCTCGATTGTGGCGAAGTGTTGGTCGCAGGGCTCACGGAAGATCGCGAGCGGCATGTGTTCGGGCGGCGGACGCTCCCCGAAATGGACCTGGCATCGGTCGCGTGCGCGATCCAGAATTTGTGGCTGGCCGCGCGTGCGGAAGGACTCGGGATGGGTTGGGTATCGCTATTCGATGTGAGTGCGGTGCAGCGCTTGTTGCACATGCCTGCGCAAGCTAAGCCTGTTGGGATTTTGTGTATCGGGCATGTTGACCGGTTTTATGACCAGCCCATGTTGCAAGTCGAAGGATGGGCGAAACGAGTGCCCGTGACGCATTGCGTTAATGAAAATTTCTGGCCAAAGGGTCCGGCTGTCAGCGGTTTGGGCAGTTCTGTTAGCGGGGAGTGAAGGGGACTTCGGCTTGCGGCGAGTGTGGGGCGAGCATTGAGTCCTTCTGCTAGCGTGGTCGTTCTGCTTAAGTCGGATTTTCTTGCTTATTTCTGTTAGCCCCTATCCGGGGCGGGACTTCATTTCTTTGCAAACGCGCAAAGAAACGAAGCAAAGAA
>NZ_JBAUSA010001046.1:0-4309 GCF_049581465.1 Caballeronia sp.
CGCTTACCCCGCGCCGCACTATTCTCCGAAACCGCGACCCATGCACCGAGGGATTCATTCCAGACCGACTTATAAACCTTGTTCATTTTGCATACCTGCGTAAAAGTTGATTCGAATCCGTGACGCGAATACGCAGGTAACCGTAGCCAGCTGCATTTCGTTTCAGCGCGGCCGAAGAATCCGTCTGGACCCCGGTTGCGGCTGCATGGACAAGAGCCGAACTCTACTGAGCAGGACAGCAAGCCTTAATCAGAAACGTCCCAAATCGACACGTGGTGCAACAGATGCAACAGCTTATCGACTCGCCTTGTTAGGAATTGTTAGGGAAACTAAGACAAAGCGAGAATCATTCGAAAATTCGACCGCGTTCATACTTCGAAAAATCAGCGGCAGCAGGTCGCTTTACCGCAGCCCGATGGCGCGATCGCGCAAGCCTCGCTGCACCCCTGTGTCACAATTTGTGATATCGCGTCCGGCCGGGAGATTCGCGCCATCGGCCGTTGTTTAATCGCCAGGACCCAATACGTGTGAACGCCATGAACATCATTCACGACTTGCAAACCATCGCCCAGCAGGAAAAAACGCTCGTATTCCCGCAATTCGATTCGGATCGGGCCTGGCAACTCGGCGCGCAATTGCGCGAGATGGCGCTCGCGCGCGGCGCGGCGGTCGCCATCGAAGTCCGCACCTTCGGGCAGCAACTGTTCTACGTCGCGCTCGATGGCACCACGCCGGACAACGCCCGCTGGGTGGAGCGCAAGGCGCGCACGGTCGAGTATTTTCGCCGGAGTTCGTACGCGATCGGTCTGAGCCTGCAGCAGGGCGGCACCACGCTCGCCGATAAATACAGTCTTCCCGCTGCCGAGTTCGCTACGCACGGCGGCGCATTTCCGCTGGCGGTCAAAGGTGCGGGCGTGATTGGCGTGGTCACGGTGTCGGGATTGCCGCAACGCTCCGATCATGCCCTGGTCGTGGAAGCACTGTGTGCGGTGCTCGGGCACGACGCCAGCGCACTGGCGCTTCTATCGGACAAGGCTTAGCCGATGCGCTCATCCGCTTATGTGTTGCTCGCTGTCGCCATCGTCGCGGAAGTTGTGGCGACTTCCGCGCTGCGGGCATCGGAGGGATTTACGCGCCTCGTACCGGCCACCGTCGTGGTGATCGGCTATTGCATATCGTTCTATTTGCTTTCTCTGACGCTGAAGTCGATACCTGTCGGCATCGTGTACGCGGTCTGGTCAGGGGCTGGCATCGTGTTGATCACGCTGGTGGCCGCGTTGCTGTTCAAGCAGATCCCCGACCTGCCCGCCGTGATCGGCATGGGCCTGATCGTAGCGGGCGTCGTCGTGTTGAACGTGTTTTCGAAGGTCAGCGCGCATTGAGTTTTCGCTCAACGAGGCAAGGGCACAAGGGGGCAGACCTTAGTTGCAGCGTATGATCATCGAGCGGTTTTTTACATTCGCCGACACCACGTTGGTGATGCTGCCGCCCGAGGGTCCTCCTTCCTCGTTATCCTTCGATACGATCGTGTATCCGGTCGCGCCGCATTTGTCGCCGGCGAGGACATAACAACTGGCCCAGGTCGAACTGGCATCGGCGCCGCTACAGTTGATGGCGTAACCCGTTTGACCGTCGGGGAGATGGATCAGCGAAGCATCATTTGACGATGCGCACGCGCCGAGGCTCACGACGGCGGCGATGGTCGCGGTGTGGAGCGCATGGGAGCGTACGCGGTGTGAAAGTATTTTCATCGAGTCCTCTGGTGGCAACCATCGGTTTTCAGTCAACAGAGCCAGACCGGGCGCCTGTTGGCGTGCCTGTCTGATTCAAATGGTATTTTCCCACACGCCCCAGAGCGGTCGTAAAAGCGACTCGGTGCATGGACGCTAGCGCAGGGTAGACCGTGTGCATGGGGCGCGAGTACCATGATCGCGATCCCGTTTTCCTCCGTCCGAGGCGACCATGAACATCCATTTTCCCGCCGATGCGCCCGCTTATCGCGAGACAAACCTCACGATCGTGTTCCCCGCGCTGGTCGACGGCGAGCAGGTTCCGTGCGCGATTTCCGTCGAAGCGCTCGAGGATCACTTCGACGTGGAAAGTTGCGACAGCCGCGGCTGGATTCGTGCATTCGATGCGGCGCGTGCCCGGATCGAAGCCGTTGCGCGCGAGCACTTGCGCGTCAGCAACGGCACGCCCGTGTTGTTGAAAAGCGGCCATTTCCCTCCGGGTTCCGCGTTGCAGTGAGCGGCCTTCGCCACGCATTGCCGGGTGGCGCGGCACCGATTTTTCACGTTGCTCTTTCTCTGTAAGCACGGTTCGTGCCGCCGGCGATGTAACCAGAATCGAACGAGGCGTTCAACCCCGTGCCGGCCTCATCCAGCGGTGACTCCGCGGGTGCCCGGTTGATCGAAGCGGTCCGCCGACTAAACACTGTTCAGTTTTGCATTGACTTACGCGCGCGCTTCCGGAGAATGCGTCGGATGACAGTTATCGCGCAACGCACTCCAAAGCGGCACGTCATGCGCAACGCCATACTCGACGCCGCGCGGGCGATCATGTTGCGCGACGGTTTCGACGCTTTATCGATGCGCAAGATAGCCGACGTAATCGGTTACTCCCCAGCGTCGCTCTACCTGCACTTCGAGGGCCGCGACGCCATTGCCCACGCGCTATGCGGCGAAGGCCATGCTCAACTGATGGCCGCGCTGCGCTCGGTCGATCCGGCCGCTAGTCCCGCCAGCAGGCTGACGGCGATGGGGCACGCCTACGTCGCGTTCGCGCGGAAGCATCCGCAGATCTATCAGCTTATTTTCATGGAAAATTCAGCCTACACCGCAGCCGCGATGGGTCAGGGCGCGGACGGCGCGACTACGCTTTCGATCCTGAGCGATCCGTTGACCGCGCTGTGTACCGAGGAAAACCGTCTGGCAGCGGCTGAGATCTTGTGGGCCGCGTTGCATGGCATCGCGTCGTTGAGCCTGACCGCCAGCGCGTTTATCGGCACGCCGGTCGATGCGTTGGTCGAACACGCGCTCGCGCCTTATCTTCCAAATTCCGATATCGGGAAAACTGCGCGTCGACGGCCGAACGGCCGCAGTGCATGATTTCCCGTTCAGCCTTCGTTTTACATTCACATACAACAATCGAGAATTGAAACAACCATGACCGAGACAATCGACGAAATCCGTATCGAGCGCGCGCATGGCATTGGATTGATCGAGCTGAACCGCCCGAAAGCAATGAACGCGTTATCCCTGCCGATGCTGCACGCCATCGAGGTAGCGCTAAATTCCTGGCGCGACGACCCGTCGGTGCACGCTGTGGTCGTGTACAGCCCGCATCCGCGAGCGTTCTGCGCGGGCGGCGATATCCGGTTTCTGTATGAATCGGCGAAAACGGGTGAGCGCGCAAAGATCGAGACATTTTTCACCGACGAATATCGCCTGAATCACGTCATTTTCTCGTATCCGAAGCCGTACATCGCGTTCATGAACGGCGTGGTCATGGGCGGCGGAATGGGGATTTCGCAGGGCGCGCGGCATACCGGCGGCCTGCGCGTGGTCATGGGCTCGACCAAAATGGCGATGCCGGAGACGCGCATCGGCCTGTTTCCCGACGTGGGCGCAAGCTGGTTTCTCGCCCGCACGCCCGGCTCAATCGGGCGCTATCTGGCCGCGACGGGCGCCACTATCGGTCCGGGCGACGCACTCCATGCCGGTCTCGCCGACGTTTTTTTGACGGACGAAGCGCTGCCCGGGCTTATCGATGCGTTGAAGGAAAAGACCTTCGCGTCGGGCGACGAGGTGGTGGCGTTTGTCGAGGCGAATACGAGCCGCAATGCAAGCGGCGGTGTCGAGACGAGTCAGCTCGAGCAGGCTCGGGCGTTCATCGATGCGCATTTTGCTTCCGGCAACGGCGCGGCCTGTTTGAAGTCACTGGACAACGCGCAGGACGATTGGGCCAGGCAGACGGCCGCCGAGTTGCGGGAGCGTTCGCCCTTGTCGATCGATGTCTCGCTGGAGCATGTCGACCGGGCGAAGACGTCGAGCATGGGGGAGACGCTGCGCCGGGATCTGATCTTGACGCGCACGACGTTCGATCATGGCGACGTTGTGGAGGGCATTCGGGCGCGCATTGTCGATAAAGACAATCAGCCGGTGTGGAAATTGAAGCGTTCGGAAGATGTGACGCGCGCCGACGTCCTGCGGATGTTCGAGAGCCCGTGGACTGGTGGCGAGCACCCGCTGGCGTCGCTCGCTGATTAATCCGCGTCGTTGCCGGCCATGAAGGCGCGCATGAATACGAG
>NZ_JBAUSA010001047.1:0-4052 GCF_049581465.1 Caballeronia sp.
TTCAACCGTCGTAAAGCGGCGCGGCACGGCGGCTCGCAAGGATCGCTGTGCCCAAACACCGGCAGCACGCACGGCCAGACCGCGGCCACATCCCATATCGGTAACGAAATTGGGCGCTTTCGTCGCAGTAGCCTTGTCTGATAATTGTTATTAGCATGCAAGGATCTAATCGCTGGACCGGACAGTCTCCGAAAGCAGTAGCTAACGAACGCGCCTTCGGAAAATCGTGGCGTCAACGCCGCTTACAGGGCCATGCGTAACTGATACACCGCCCACATCGTCGATCAGTCGGCACAGCTCGTGAAACATCCGCCTACACTACCGTCGCTGTAGAAGACGCTTAGAATCAAAGTGTTACCTGCAAACTTCTAGAATGTTTCACGAATAGCCCATTGCCTCGCGGGGATAATGCCGACGTCTCACACCTTTCTCGGACGATTGGGTGTTCAAGTTGCCCGACTCGGCTAATTGTATTGAATATTACGTAAATCGTAACGACAGGCTCCTTGTCGCTCGTTGGACTCACCGGCAAAGCCAAAGCTGGTCCTCCTCCGAGCGAAGACTCGCTAAACCCTATCCAACGCGCCATCACAAGTACGGCCTTCGTTTCCCGTCTCCGGCGACCACAAGACTGATCGGGGAGGGGATTGACACCTTCGGTCAGCTGGTCGAATTTTGCAGTACTCACGGCGGTAGCTAGTGGCGCTCGATACGACGCATCACCATCGCGCCCGCGTGCTCGCTGACTGGCCGCGCCGACACGAAATCGCGCGTGGCGCATGCGTCGATGCGGGTGTCGATATCCAACCGCTGGTGAAGGCCGTGGGTCTCGGCGACGTTGTCCTGATTGACGGACAGCTCGGTGGAAGCGGCACAGTTGGCGCAGTTCGAGCCGCCGCGATTCCAACGGCGCTCTCCAGCGAACATGGCACGCTTTTGGAGCTCGAGCCGTTGCCCGGGACATGTCCATCAACGTCGTTCAGCGTATCCTCGGTCACGCATCGTTGCCGCCCACGTCCATTTGTGCGCGCGCCGAACGGCAGCGCATGCTCGATGCATCCGCACAATATTATGCGGATGACGAAGGTTACGCCGACGGTTAACTCAAACGCAGGAGCAGGGCGCTATCGCCGTGATACCGGGGCCGCTCCAAACCAAAGGCGCTTGTCCGGTGCGGTATCCTCCGGACCTGACAGGTACATAGGCTGTCTTTCGCCTAAATTGGAGAACGCGAACATGAACAAACAGGAACTCATCGATGCAGTGGCAAGCGAAGTAGGCATCGCCAAATCCGCCGCAGCCGAAACGATTGACGCATTCCTTGCGACGGTGACGAATGCCGTGGGCAAGGGCGATCCAGTTCAACTGATCGGCTTTGGATCTTTCAGCACGGGCGCGCGTGCGGCCCGAACGGGTCGCAACCCGAAGACCGGCGAGGCGCTTCAAATTGCAGCGTCGACGACCGTGAAGTTCACCGCCGGCAAAGCATTCAAGGACGCAGTGAACAAGTAGGGCGTTGAATGCATTTCCCGTTCGCGGCGCTCGTAATGCGGGTGGTCGCAGTTACGATTCGACGATGGTCCGCCGGCGGTTTGCTCAGATGCCGGCGCGCACTAGAACAACTGGTCGTCGAGCAGTATTAGATTTCTCCACTTCACCGCGCTACGCCGCTCGACACCATCGGCGTGCAGCGAGCGGATCATGACGCGCTCGCCCCGTGCCTCACCCAGCACCTCTACAATTCGGTCGCCGTACCGCGCCAGTGCGCCGCGCTTGGGACGCACCTTTAGCAGGGGGCGGCCGCGGGAGCCTACACGTTTAGCGCGCGGCATGGCTGAAAAGTTAACGCGTTCATTGGAAGGGAGACCGGCAGTTAATCCGATTTCGGGCGAACCAACGGCGAAGCGCGGGTGCCGGCCAGGAATTGGCGTAGTTGTTTTTCGGCTGCCACCACGCGGTGCATCGGCGCCTCACTCAATTGCTGGTCGTGCAGCGCAAGCAAGCGTTCGATCACCGGCGCGTCCTGCTCGCTGAGCATCCACTTGGCGCATTTCGTTGCGACCGCGAGAGCGTTTTCGAACGCCGCTTCTGCGTGTTCGTAGCACTCAAACGGCATATCACCAAACCCCATGCGCTGAAGGAAATAGGCCATATACACCGAACGGACCAGCTCGTTGATCTGATGCCGGTTCCCGCTGTCGCCTCGACAAGCAGCCAGCGCAAGGTGGTGGGTGAGCGACATCTCGCGCGCCGATTGTGCCGCCATCGGTAGCAGCAACGACTTGCTCAGACGTTTTCGGTTGGCACCCGGTCGGGTGGTTTTCGTTTTGTTCCTGCCATGCGCGCATCAAAGCAAAGGAAATATAGGGCCGCCTGCTGTTGACGTCTGATCTAGCCACTGGTCGTCGTTGGCGCCCGAGGCGGGGGTCGAACCGGCACCCGTTTTAAATGGCGCGAATTTTAAGTGCACCGCGTCTACAAATTTCACCACTGAAGCTGGCGGGCCTCCCGTGAGTCGACCACGGTACCAACGGAGAATCCAACGCTGTAATTCTGCATGAGCTAGAGGCTCCATGTGAGCCGCATTTTTGCGCATGAGGGCAAGCGGTCACCCAGTGCTGAAAGGCAGTGAGCGTTCCGCCACCGTCTCCATCATCTGGCCGGCAAGCTCATGCTTCTCGAGTAGATGCCGGCACAGCAGGAACGTGCCCCAGTCCGGTAGCCGCGTGTTCCAGTTATCAAGTCCAGCGAACTCCCGAAGCGGTGGCCGTCATGCAGCGCTGCTTCAATCGCGGGATTACTTAAAGTGAGCCAATGCTGCATGCCGTGGATGCGCGGCATCGTTTCAACAGCAAATGGCGGTCGTCCTCTCTTGCCCGAATTTGCGTGCGGCGTGCCCAACCCGACAAGCCTAGCCCACGGACCAGCCCGAACCATCTCGTTAAGGAACTCCCGCTTGCGCGTGCGTTGGCCGTCAAACCAAGCCCCAGGTTGGCCCGTTTCATTCTCACATTGCCGCCGCCGTCGTCGTATTCGACCCTCACTCCGTCGGATATTTAGGTAAACGCTCCCTAAAGATTGAGCGCGGCTTGTCGTTATTCCAGGTAATGAAATCCTGGAGGTTGTGCGCGGGCGACTCGTTTGATTTGTTGCGCGTACTCGCCGCTTGCGACTAGGCGCGGGGGGTCGATAGTCGGACTGCGCATTGCGAGGGCGGCAGCGCGGGCATGCTAACAGACCATGGCTGTTTGACGCATAGCGATGGACAAGAAAATTGACAAAAAAATGTTCAGAAAAGCAAACACTACAAGAGTACCGGGCATGAAGTTCGGACATCCCGCAGCACGGGAATAGAGCGCGCTACGCGTGCATCAAAGAACATCACGGTCAAATCCGACTGAGCGTCGTCTCAGGCTAAAACCACTGCAGATCGTTTCAACGGGGAATCAACTCATGACGCTTCGCAACTATTGCGTTGCAGCGCTCGCCTGTGTGCTGTTAGTTTCCGGCTGCAAATTCACGGAGAAGGACGCGTCGAAGACGGAAGCCGTGGCATCCGATGTGACTGTCGCCGAGGTGAAGTCCTCACTTGATCAAAAGAATTTCGGCGAAGCATCTGCACTTTCAGACAAGCTCACGGCGGCGAATCCGACCAGCGTGGACGCATGGCTCGTTGCTGCCGATGCAAAGGCTCTGTCAGGTAGTCGGCTCGCAGCCCTCGCCGCGCTCGAGAATGCAATGATCAACGGGATGCATGACGCCAATCGGCTCGACGCCGATGGCTATCTCGACTCGTTGCGGTCGTCGAACGAATACCAGGCACTTCTGGTGCGTTTCGATCTGGCGAGGCCCATTGTCCAGTCTGGCGACACCTCAATCAACGAAACATCTGCCGGCACGGTCGTACGGGCTGGCGGCGTCTCTGTCACGCTTCCCAATTCAAAATAAAGCAAACATGAAAGTTTTCCACAAGAAATTGTTGGGTATAGCTGCGGCTATCGCCTTGACCCCGCTCGCGCATGCGATGGACATCGAGGCGCGTGGGGTAGGGG
>NZ_JBAUSA010001048.1:0-1923 GCF_049581465.1 Caballeronia sp.
GGCTTACCCAGTGAAGACGTGATTGGGTAGCGAACAAAGCCGACATCCGCTCGCGCAGGGCCCCCCAACGCGAAGGATCATAGGCATGCTTGAAATCGGGGTCCGCGCCCAAGCCAAGTTTGCTGAAAAGAAGAGCATTTAACTGTGGCTCCAGCGCCTGCACACTGACAAAAAGGCCATCGGCGCAGGTATAAGTGCCACTCCAGTGCGGGCCATCGAGAAGGCCCCGGCCACGTTCAAAGGGCTGCTGCCCTGCGGCACGTGCGGATAGCAAAAGATTCATCAGGTTTGCGCTGCCGTCAACAATTGCGGCATCCACCACTTGCCCTGCTCCTGTGATGCGAGCGTTCAAAATGCCTGCAAGAATTCCCATGGCCAGATACAGGGCGCCACCGCCCAGGTCCCCGATCAGCGTGGGAGGCGCCAATGGCGGTCTTCCGGGCTCGCCTGAAAACCACAGAGCCCCCGAAAGCGCGATGTAGTTGAGGTCGTGCCCGGCCGCTTTCGCGAGCGGCCCTTCCTGTCCCCAACCGGTCATCCGGCCGTAGACCAGGGCCGGGTTGCGCGCCAGACAAATCTCGGGGCCCAGGCCGAGGCGCTCCAGGACACCGGGACGCATGCCTTCGATCAGGGCGTCCGCGTTATCGATCAGTCTCAGCACGGCGGCAATCGCGCTCGGGTCCTTGAGGTCCAGCGCCAAAGAACGTTTGCCACGATTGACGATAGCGCTCTTGCCTAGATCGAGCAGATCGCGATCCTTGGCCCCGGCCCGTTCGACCAGGATGACATCGGCTCCCATATCGGCCAGCAACATGCCGCAAAACGGCCCCGGCCCGATGCCGGCAATCTCAACGATGCGCACTCCGTCCAGAACGCCCAAGGTGTTACTCCTTATTGGATAAAGTCTTTCAGTATGAAGAGCACACTGCTTCCCTGGACAGACTACGGGCATCCGCCTTGATCATGTCAGCGGCCTTCTCTGCGATCATGATGGTTGGCGCGTTCGTATTTCCAGACACGACGTCTGGCATGATGGAAGCATCCACCACACGCAAGCCCTCGATCCCCTTTACACGCAAGCGATCATCCACCACGTCTTGTGGCCCCGCACCCATGCGGCAGGTTCCCACCGCGTGATAGGCGCAGTCAGCGTGATCGCGAATGAATTTTTCAATTTGCGCGTCGGTTTGCAAACTTGCTGAGTTTTTTGACTCCTTGCCCCCAAGACGTGTCAACGCCGGCTGTTGCATGATTTCGCGTGCCAGCTTGAAACCGCGCACCAGGCGATCCAGATCGTCTCGATCGGCCAGGAAATTGGTGTCGATCATCGGGGCCGCCAAAGGGTCCGCGCTCGCAAGCGAAACGCTGCCACGGGATTTGGGCCGCAGCAGGACAACGTGGATCGAATATCCATTACCTGGCAGCAGTGTGCGACCGTGGTCCACGAGTTTAGCTACGACGAATACCAGTTGGGCATCCGGGGTCTCCTCCTCTGGCCGCGTCTTCATAAAGCCATTGCCCTCCGCGAAATTTGACGTCAGCACTCCTCTACGGGACTTGCCCCACGTGAACATTCCCTTGATGACGGACCACACGCCCGGCACCGACAGGCCGAACAAGCCCGCCGACGAACCTGCCTCGTAGACGTGACAGATTTCGATGTGGTCCTGCAGGTTGTCGCCCACGCCGGGCAAGTCATGGACAACGGCAATGCCGTGCTGTTGAAGCTGCGTAGCAGGGCCAATGCCGGACAACATCAAGATTTGGGGCGATTGCAATGCACCGGCCGACAACAACACCTCACGCTCGGCCCTGAGGGTCTTGATTTCACCGTCCTGCAGGAATTCGACGCCCACGGCTCGCGTGCCTTCCATCAGGATCCGCGTGGTATGTGCACCGGTGATGACCTGCAAGTTTTCACGT
>NZ_JBAUSA010001049.1:0-5907 GCF_049581465.1 Caballeronia sp.
GGGCCCGGATAAACACATGGCTCCCCTCTTGCTCTGCCTCGCAGTGCGGCTCGCAGCAATGGTTGAGCCAACGTGCAGAATTGCCACCACGAGCGCCGTCGATGACGCGTCGGTCATCCAGCCCAAAGAAAAACGTGTGGCCGTCCTCGGCGCTGTTGCGTTGATAGCGCTGGCCCGCGACGCGCCAAGATGTCACTTCACCTTTGTATTCGACAAGTAACTCCCCGGATGGGATGTTGGTTACAGCGAACACGCCTCGGCCATGAATGGGTGAGCGACGCACAACGATTCGGCGCATAAGAAAAACTACGATTTGAAAAACACGGCGGATATACCACGGCCAGTAGGCGGAACGGGTTGTCAGGTTGTTGGGCCAGTCACGTAAGATGGGGGTGATGAAAAAATCGAAATCGCTTTATCGCGGCCACCGCTTTCCAGCCGTGGTCATCAGTTGCGCCGTGCGCTGGTATTTTCGCTTTCAATTGAGCTTGCGCGACGTCGAGGAACTCCTCTTCGAGCGCGGCGTGATTGTGACCTACGAGACGATCCGATGCTGGTGCGATAGATTCGGCGCGGGCTTTGCTCACCGGGCGAAAGCAGCGCGCCGCAAGCCCGGTAGCACATGGCATCTCGACGAGGTGTTCGTGACGCTGCGCGGCGAGCCATACCTGCTATGGCGATCAGTCGATCAGCATGGCACCGAGCTTGATATCCTGCTGCAGAAGCGTCGCGACAAGGCTGCAGCCAAGCGGTTCTTCAAGCGCGTGCTGGCCTCGTGTCCCGAAGTACCCCGCAAGATCGTGACCGACCAACTCCGTAGCTATCCGGCGGCAAAGGCCGAGATGCCCGAACTGGCCAACGTCACGCACGTCTTCGTAAAAGCTAGTGCACGGCTAAACAATCGGGCCGAAAATAGCCATCAGCCCACACGCGAACGCGAGCGTCGGATGCGTGGCTTCCGAGTTCCGGAACGCACGCAGGCTTTCCTGTCGAGCTTCGGTCCAATTCGGCAGCACTTTGCACTCAAGCGACATCTACTACACGCATCGCTTTACCGCAAGCAACTCGGTGACCGATTTGCCTCTTCGCATCGTTTGACTGAGCTCACCCAAGATCCGTCTGCGTTCTGAGAAACAGTGCGTCCTATAGGCTTTTTCAGCTTCCACTATTCAACGTGACAAAGCCGGGTCAGCTTATGCTGTCCACTATCCCACCATCCACGCGCAGCGCGGCCCCAGTTGTCGCTGAAGCCTGCATCGAGCACGCATACACGACCATATTTGCGACTTCCTCTGTACTGGTCGACCGACGGATGATAGATGAGCCTCGGGTTTCGAGAACGAACTCATCAAGAATTTGCTCAACCGATTTTCCGGTTGTCTGCGCCCTTTCACTGAGCATTTCTCGAATACCGTCCGATAGCGTTGGACCGGGCAGCACTGAATTGACCGTGACGCCTGTGCCAGCGGCAAACTTCGCTACGCCTCGCGCGATACTCAATTGAGATGTCTTGGAAAATCCATATGCGAGCATGTCACCAGGAATACAAAGTCCAGACTCGGAAGATATGAATACGACACGACCCCATTTGCGCTCGATCATCCCCCGCAAATAGGCTCGCGTCAGCCGGACCCCAGACATAACGTTGACCTCGAAGTAACGCTGCCACTCCTCGTCGTCGGTTCCTAGAATATCTCCAGGACCGAAGAAGCCAAGGTTGTTCACGAGGATATCCGCGATTGGAATCGCCTCTACAAATGCATCACAGCCTTCACGCGCACCAAGATCGCGAGCGACGCCACGCACCCGCGCGCCTGAGACGTCTTGACAAATGCACTCGATCGCTCGGTCCACGGCGTCTTGCTTCCTACCGTTGATCACAACCTCAGCGCCAGCCGCCGCCAGTCCCGTTGCAATGGCTAGCCCTATACCAGCGGTTGAGGCACTGATCACGGCTGTCTTTCCGGAAAGATCAATTTTCACTGTTCGATTTACCTTGGTAGTGGGGTGTATCGGTCTATGCTCAGATTTTGCTGCCGGGAAAAACCTGAAATGACGCTCATCGCAAGTCCCGTCATTTTCAAGTTCAAGGTTGCATGGCTTCATTCAATAGTACTTGCATGTTTCGAAGACTCGGTATTGCTTGCCGTTCCTCAATTTTATTTGCAATGCGAACGATTGCTTGATTGGCAAGAGCATTTCGTCCGGCAAGGGCCGGTCGGTCCACAACTAGCCCATTCAAGTCATCAATTTCACGACGACCGCCTTTTTGCCAATCTTGAAGAACCGTAGTTGTAGTCTCTGGTAGAACGAACCCGCTCATCACCGTATCTAAAAGCCGTTCAACAACTTTCTCCCGATCTGCGACGTCCTCTGACTTCAAACCGAAAATTGACGAAACGTCGTAACCTTGTAGCAAGCCCAACTCAAGAGCTTCTTCACCTGAGCGCAACATGAACTCGCGCATGCCTGGAAAATGCATCGCTTCTAGCATCGGGACGCCCAAGATCGCAGTCGTCACCAAAAGTCGTTGCGTTACTGATGATTTTCATCCATTTTCTCGCTATCCCGATCGTGCCGCTACTCGCAGACGGTAAGTTCAAACGAGGTAACGACGATCCTGTTCATGCAAGCCACCGTCCGAACAAAATCATCAATCCACTTTTAGTCCCGTAGCAAAGTTCAGCCACGCGTCGGTATGATCCGCTCGGCAGCCAACCGGTCAAAAAGGTCAAAGAACGCCTCGTCGGTCGCCTGGTAGTCAAGAAACCCTGCCTTACGACTTTTCGACATATCGGTTATGACTTCCATTGGGCGTCCAAGGTCCGCGTCGGTGTGCCACCATGACGCCAATTTATTGATGTCCGTTTGCGCCAATGTGAACTGCGACGCAATATTTTCCCATTGTGCAACCGCACTTTGCATCCGGCTTTCGAGTGGACGAACTTCGCCATCGAACGCGATCGGCTCAATGTCGAAATAATCGGCAATGCGCGACCACATCCATTTCCAGCGGAACACATCTCCGTTGACGATGTTGAAGTCCTCGTTCTGCGCCTCATCAGCGGTGGCAGCCCATTCAAGCTGACGCGCCAGGAGACGGGCGTCAGTCATATCTGTCAGGCTGTTCCATTGCGCCGCTGATCCCGGAAATACAAAGGGCGTGTTTATTTGTTTGCAAAGCGTTGCATATACCGCGAGGGTCGTACCCATGTTCATCGCGTTACCAACGGCATAGCCGATGATCGTATGCGGGCGATGGACGCTCCACGTGTAACCCTGCCGCTGCGCGCCAGCAAACACCCGATCTTCCTGTTCATAGTAGAAATTTTCGACATTCTGTCTTCCCTGGCTTTCCCGAAATGGCGTGTCGGGCACCGCGCCCGTTGCATACGCTTCGAACGGTCCCAGATAGTGCTTGAGCCCGGTAACAAGTGCGACATGTTCAAGCGACGACGGCCCGTCGGCGAGTGCGTCCAGCACATTGCTGATCATCGCGCCGTTCACGCGAATATTTTCAGCCTCGGTTGCCTGGCGTGCCCAAGTAGTGAAGAAGACATGGCTGACATTAAGGGCGCCAAGCGCAGTTTTCACTGACTCTGCTGCGGTCAAATCAGCGAGTATCGGTTTGACCTCTGCCGAGACGGCAGTGCGTCCACGGGAGAGTCCGCAGACTTCCCATCCCGAGCTTACAAGCTGGTCGGCCAGATTGCTGCCAGCGATTCCACTAGCCCCGACAATAAGTGCGCGCTTTTTCATAATGAGAGACCTGTAAAGTTGCGCACGGCTGAGGTTCATTTCGTTGCAAACGGCCGTGCGGATAGATAGTTTTCGCTGAGGCAACGAACGACGGTCAGACTAGTGGCTCAGGAATGCAGACGAGTCAGGGGTATCGCCTTCAAATGCCAATTGCAGCAATGTTCTAATCGACTGCAGCGAAAGGGGCCGCGGGTTGAAATACGGTGAACGCATCGCGATTTCGGCCACGCGATCGAGGTCCGACTCGCTTACCCCTAGCTCCGCCAACGAGGCCGGGACTGCAAGCTTGCGGCCAAGCTCGTAAAGCGCCACTGCCGGATCATCAGCGGCCAATGCACGCGAAAGCCGCGCCCTTGCATCAGAAACTGCAGGTAAATTAAAAGCCATCGCGTATGGAAGAACCACGGCGTGCGTTTGCGCGTGCGGAAGATCGAGCGTGCCGCCTAGGGTATGACAAAGCTTATGGTGGAGCGCCATGCCGACGTTTCCTAATACCGTGCCACAAAGCCATGCACCGTACTGCGTGACTTCCCTTGCCTCGATGTCCTTCGGTTGCGCGCACACAACAGGGAGACCCTGAGCCAAGCTGCGAATGCCTTCTTCGGCGAACATAGACATGACGGGATTGCCATCTTGCGCGTATAACCCTTCAGCAGCATGCGCAATTGCGTTAAGACCACTCGTAGCGCTTAAAGCAACGGGTAGCGTCAATGTAAGAGTTGCGTCGTAGATCGCTGTACGCGGCAGCACTCGATGACTTTTGCCAGTTTTCTTCTCGCTTCCAGCTGTCAGCCCATAGATAGACGTCACTTCGGACCCAGCGTACGTGGTAGGAATCGCGACAATAGGCAGACTCGTCTCAAGCGCGATAGCCTTCGCCAGACCAAGAGTGGATCCGCCTCCAGCAGCAACCAGGCCGTCTGCGCCGTGCTCTTTGGCGGCCCGGACACCGGCCTCTGCTGTTTCAACAGGCACGTGCATGACCGCACCATCGAATATAGCGTGACAGCGCGCGCCTCCAATTACGCGGACCCTTTCCGCCAGCTCTCGCTGCTCAGGCGTACACAACACCAGCGCGCGGCGGATACCCAGCTCGTCGAGCTCGTTGCCCAGGCGTTCGAGCGAACCTGCACCGAACACAATGCGCGTCGCCCGCGTGCTGTAGATAAACGGTGTAGCAAAGTGAGGTTTCATGATGCGCGATTCAGTACAAAGTCGAAGTCAAGGGTGCTGAACGGCGTGTACATGCGCGAGCCGTCGGGGGCTTGTCCTTCATCGTGATGAACCCATTGCGCAATGAGCGAGGAACGCACGCCGAATACAGCATCGGAATCCAGGTATTGGTCGCCATCGCGAAACACATGGGTGACAAGCCGTTCAAAACCTGGCGCGGTAACCATGAAATGAAGATGCGCAGGTCGCCACGGGTGGCGTCCAAGTGCGGACAGCATCCGCCCCACCGGACCATCATGGGGTATCGGATAAGGAACCGGAACAATGGACCGGAAACTAAAATGACCATCGGTTCCGCTATGCAGCAACGCGCGCGCGCGATGCACATCACCATCGTACTGAACATCGTAAAAGCCTTCAGAGTCCGCTTGCCAGACCTCGATCTCTGCGTTTGCGATGGGCACGCCATCAAGCCCCCTGATACACCCGGACACGAAACAGAGCTCACCGCTCGCGCCGTTGGCGATATTGTCACCGTTTGCGTGGACCGGCGCGCCGTCGACAAAGAAGGGGCCGAAAACCGTAGCTTCGGTGCATCCGGCCGGCTTGACGTTCGCCATCGCGGTAACCAGCATCGATAAGCCAAGTGTGTCAGATAACAGGATAAATTCCTGGCGCTTGTCATCCGTGATGTGCCCGACTTCAGTCAGAAAGCGGATCGCCGACTCCCACTCTGGCTCCGTCAATCGCACCTCCCGCGCAAACGCGTGAAGGTGGTTGACCAAACTCGTCATGATCTCCTTCAACCTTGGATTTGACGCGTTCGCGTGGCGCGATAGCACCGCTTCGGTAATCATATTTTCGTCAAGGTTTCTCATGGCGATGGACTCATCGTTCCGGTTCGTTCAGCGGTTGTCGACTCGTTTGAGAAAAGGGCGAATATCTACGCTTTTCCATATGCCGGCTTCGTTAAAC
>NZ_JBAUSA010001050.1:0-2394 GCF_049581465.1 Caballeronia sp.
CAGGACCGCCGGACTGTCGCAGTCGGACTTTCTGTTCCCGAGCCGGATTCACGGGTCGCCGCACCTTTCGACGCGGCAATACGCTCGCCTCGTGCATCGCTGGATCGCATCAATTGGTCTCGACGACACGGCGTACGGAACCCATACCATGCGTCGCTATGTGGCCTTCGTGGCTATGTCGGGTAATTTGAATAAGCTCGCCTCATCGCTTGAGTAGTGGGCTGCGCAGTAATGAACTGCTGCCGATCACCCGACATAGTTTCCTCAACCCTACAAACGATTCAGGAAGTCGAGAAGCTGGTCTGCAGGTCTGTAGCGTCCCGGCTTGCCGCAGAGCGGAGATGTCTTCTCGAGCGCCTGTTCCTTCATTGCAAGTGTCGCTTCGAGATAGATCTGAGTGGTTTCCACCGACTCATGTCCGAGCCACAATGCGATCACGGAGCGACGAACGCCCGCTTGCAGAAGGTCCATGGCCATTGTGTGCCTCAAGCAGTGGACGGTGACCCGCTTCTGCTGCAACGAGGGGCAGACTCTGGATGCGACCTTGCGATGCTTGTTTAGCATGTACTGCACTCCGTGGACGCTGAGACGTTCGCCCCTGGCACTGGGGAACAACACGTCGCCGTCACCGCGTTGCGGCTCGCGCAACCAGGCCTTCAGCACGGCAAGAGTAGGTCTGGCGATGGGCGTGCAACGCTCCTTTCGACCTTTCCCGGTTACCCGCACGTGAGCGCCTGCTGCAAGAACGAGGTCCTCACGCTTGAGCCCGGTCATCTCGGAGAGGCGTAGGCCGGTCTGGACGGCCACCAGCATGAAGGCGTGATCACGTCGACCGGACCAGATCCGCTGGTCGGGCGCGGCAAGCAATGCATCGACTTCTGGGCGCGTCAGGAAGTTGACGAGCGTGCGGGTGAAGCGCTTACTGGGAATCGCTAGCACACGCTGGATCTGGGCCGATTGCGCTGGTGCCTCGAACGCGGCATATCGAAAGAATGAGTGGATTGCAGTGAGCCGCAGATTGCGGCTACGAATGCTGATGCCATGATGCTTCTCCAGATCGTCCAGAAAAGCAGCGACCAACGGAGCGTCAATTTCCTCGAAATTCAGACGTGATGGCGACTTGTGCAGGTGTCCCTGAGCGAACTTCAGAAACTGACGGAAGGTGTCGCGATAAGAACTGATAGTGTGAGGACTCGCCTGACGCTGCTGCATCAGGCGCTGGGTGAAGAAATGCTCCAGTAGCGGAGCAAGGCTGGCGGAAGTGTTCATGAGCGGTTCTCCCAATGCTGTTCGAGCCGGCGCATTGCTTCTCGCATGAGCTCCGGTGAGGCATTCAGATACCACTGGGTATCGGCGATATGGGCATGTCCGAGGTAGGCCGACAGGATGGGCATGCGCTGCTCGGGGTCCTTTCCGGACTGGTACCAGCGAACGAGGGTTCTCGTCGCGAAAACGTGTCTCATGTCGTGCAAGCGTGGCCCATGACTGTCGGTGTCGCCGCGCAGCCCAATCTGGCGGGACAGCCGATAGAAAGTCCGATGGATCTCACCGTTGTCGAGCCGATTGCCCCGATTGGAAACTAGCAAATGGGCTGAAACCGGCCGCCCCGCCCAACGAAATTCGCGCCGCGCGATATAGTCGGCAAGCACCTTGCATGTCGATCCATGTAAAGGCACGAGTCTCGACTTGCCGAACTTGGTGCCCCGAATCGTCAATACTCCGGCCGTCAAATCGATGTCCTGCAATTTAAGGTTGCGGGCTTCGCCCAGACGCATGCCGGATACACTCAACAACCCGAACAGGCAATAGTAGGTCCACGGTCTCAGTGCACCTCGTTCACCGCGAAATGGCAATTGGAGTGCAGCGTGTAACAGCCTGCGAATCTCGTCGTCCGAATACAGGTACGGCCGTGTACGCTTAAATTTGAATGGCAGCAAGCCCTCGGCTGGGACCTCGGTGCGCGGATCGGTGGCACTGCGATAACGTGCAAATCCACGCACGAAACTCAATCGTTGCGCCCAGCTTGCCGGCTGCAGGTTTGAGTGCTGCTGGGCCCATTCGAGGGCCAGCGACTGGGTGATATAGAGCGCGTGGCGCCGCTCCATGAAGGTGACAAAGTCGTGTAGCCTTCTGTCAGCCTCGATCAGCTTGAAGCCCAAGGCTCGTCTCAGGCTAAGGTATTCGTGAACGGCTTGCCGGAGCGTATTCATCGCACACCTCCCGGCCAGCGTACCGCCAACGTACGCAGCGCCTTGATGTCAACCTTCGCGTAGATCGTCGTGGTCTGTGGGTGACGGTGTCCCAAGAGATCGGCTATTTCGTCGAGCGATGCGCCACGGCTAAGCATATCGGTGGCCAAACCATGGCGAAACTGGTGCGCCCCCAGCGTGGGCG
>NZ_JBAUSA010001051.1:0-5946 GCF_049581465.1 Caballeronia sp.
TCGCTCAGGAAATCCTCGTAAGCGGTGGCATTTACGCGCAACACCCCCAGGTCGCGCGTGGGCGCTTCCCTTGCCGCCAGCACGTTGCGCTCCCAAATGTCCTCGGAAGACTGCGTACCCGATACGTGCCAGTCGACCGTCAGGCCGTAATCACGCAATACATCCACTTGAGCGGAATCTTCCGCCGATGCCCCATACAACGCGTAGTCACGCCACAGCAACGCGAGCGTCGCCCGGACCAGCGACTTGGGCGCGTGGGTCGACCCGTGCGCCTGATCGGCAAGAACGAGATTGAAACGCGCGTAAAGCCGATGGGCGTCGGCAGCATTGTCCGGGTGAAGACGCAGCGCCCGGATCACCGCGGCGGCCAAGCGCCAGAAATCGTAGGCATCAGGGCCGGCAAGATCGGCGAGACAGGCGTCGAGCATGGACATGATCTCGGTCTCGCCGGGTGCGCCCTTGTCGCCCGGCTTTGAGCGCAACAGCATCAGCAATGCGCGTTCATAGTGCGCCCGAACGCGCGCCATGCGTTCCGGCGATATAGCGCGCAACGTGGCCGGCGCAATAGCGCGTCCGACGAGCGCGAGGTCGTCGAAGGAAACGGGCGCCGCGCGCGTGTGCGCGGCGAGCAACGCATGCAACGCGCGATAGTGATCGAACAGCAAAGTGGAACACGCGAGTTCGCGCAGATTGCGACGCTCGACGGCCGCGCTGAAATCCCGCAACGCCTCAGCAAATTGATTGCGGCTTTTCTCGTTCAGTCCGGCCAGCGGAGACACCAGCGCGAGCGTTTCCCCAAAGCGTTGTGCCGGCAGCCACCCGGCCGATTGCAGCGCGCCGATCGCCCGACGCAGCACGCCGGTGGTGTCGCCGTCGCGCAGGAAGGCATGCTGCGCGTCGGTCAGCGCCATCTCCGCGATACGCACCGAGCCGCCGCGCGGGTTGGGTAGTGCTTCGAACGTGTTCGTGAATCCGGATTGAGGTGTCATGGAGCGCTCACGAGCCGATGCACAGCGAAGTGCCACGCACTCGGTGGATCTTGATCGGACCAGGCCATTGCCGCCTATTCACAAAGCCGGCGCTAGCCCGGACGCGCGTTTTACGAATCGTTTTCGCCGGATCCTTCAACCCCGCCGGACACTCCGTTCGCTACGCGCATTTCCCCTACGGTTTCCAGCATCCCACTACAGCATTGCACGACGTAAACTGCACGAGGCTAAATTGCACGAGGTAAACAGCACGCGCCGCATGAACGCTTTCCATCCATGCGGCGCATTTCCTTCCGACGCAACCCCTAGTCCACGCTCAGATCTGAACCATCTCGAAGTCTTCCTTGCGGGCGCCACATTCGGGACAGGTCCAGTTGATGGGGACGTCCTCCCAGCGTGTGCCCGGCGCAATCTGTTCTTCGGGCAAACCCGCTTCTTCGTCGTAGATCCAGCCGCAGATCAGGCACATCCAGCTTCTGTATTCCATACTTATGCCGCGTCAAGTAGTCCGTTAGATGAGTGCATGATGGTACCGGTTTGGCGCCGCCATGCCTAGCAATGTGCCTCTGTTGGCCGACCGGTCAGGGTTTGCGCCCGACAAGCCCCATTTCAGCCGACGAAAACGCACGATCGGGCGCGAGCGCATCGTCAGCACGTATCGATCCACCGCCGCGACGCGTTTCAATTTCGCCGGGATTGGTCGATTTTGTCCGGAAAAACCATCGGTCGGCTGCCTCGACGTGACTTTAGGCCGCATAATCGAGCCGTTTGCGCCGTTTCATTCTTCAGCCGCATAAACGCGGCGGAAGCTTTAAACCTATCCGGCGCCTGCCGTTTTCCTGGCCTCAGCCTCCTGACATGTCTGCCATTGCGATGCCCAGCGACACCCCTCCGATCGTTCTCACCTTTGGTCTCTCCGACCCCACTGGCGGCTCCGGCCTGCAAGCCGACTTGCTGACCCTGGCGAGCATGGGATGCCATGGCGTGACCGTCCTCACCGGCTATACGGTACGGGACTCCGCCAGTTGCGACGAAGTGACCGGTCTCGACCCTGACACCGTCGGCACTCAGGCCCGCATGTTGCTGGAAGATATGCCAGTCGCGGCCTTCAAGATCGGGGCGGCGACCCGTGCCGAAGTAGTGGCCGCAATTGCCGAAGTGGTCGCCGACTACGACGACGTGCCGTTGATCCTCGCGCCCGATTTCACGCTCGATGACGAACACGTGCTGGCTGCCGACGAATTGCGCGAGTCCATGGCGGATTTGCTCGTGCCGCAAACCACCATGCTCGTCGCCGATCACGCCACGCTGTTGCAGCTCGCGCAGCCCGACGGCGACGCCGAGGCGCCCACGCTTGACGCTGCCATCTCGCATTTGTTGTCGCAAGGATGCGAGTACATCCTTGCGACCGAAACGGGCACGCATCGGCATGTGAACACGCTTTATGGCGAAGAAGGCCAGATCAGGCAGGACACGTGGGAGCGCACCGAGCATCGCATGATGGGGATTACCGATACGCTCGGCACCGCGATCGCCGCTTTGCTCGCGAACGGGCAGGAACCGGCGGAAGCCGCGAGGGAAGCGCAGGAATACGTGTTTCAGGCGACCCGCGCCGCGTTCCGGCCTGGCATGGGTGCCTACATCCCCGACCGATTTTTCTGGGCCCGTTCAAATGACGACGAAGAAACGCCGCCAGTTGTGGTCGATGCACCGCTTATCGTACCGGGCGAAGCCCGCCATTGACACTTCTCGTGGAGCGAGACTCACTGATGCATAAGCCCTCGATCCACGTTCACAAGCACATTGCCGGCACCGTACGTGTCGGATGTGCTGGCTGGGGCCTGACCGACGCCATCGCGGAACATTTTGCGGGCGACGGCACGCACCTGGAACGCTACGCGCAGGTCCTCACCTGCGTCGAAATCAACTCGAGCTTCTTCCGGCCGCATCGGCCGGAAACCTACGCGCGCTGGCGCGACAGCGTGCCGTCGACGTTTCGCTTTTCGGTCAAGCTGCCCAAAGCCATCACCCATGAAGCGCGACTCGCCGGCTGCGAGCCGCTGCTCGACGCGTTCTTCTCGGCCGCGACTCACCTCGGCGATTCCCTTGGCTGCTGGCTCGTGCAATTGCCGCCAAGCCTCGTCTTCGATCCCGCTCTGGCCGAATCCTTTTTTGCATCGATGCGCAAGCGCACAAAGATCCCCATCGCGCTCGAAGCACGGCATGAGAGCTGGTTCACGTCTGCCGCGGCCAAGCTGCTGAAAGCGAAATCGATCGCCTATGTCGACGCCGATCCGCAACCTGCCGGTTGTGCGATCCAGCATCATGCGGACACGTCGCTGGCGTACTTCCGGCTGCCTGGCTCGCCGGATATCTATAGCTCGTCGTATGAATTTCCCTACCTCGATTCGCTCGCGCTCACGTTGCACGATCGCGCGAGGAAAGCCGACGACGTGTGGTGCATCTTCGATAACACCGTCGCCGGCTCGGCCCAACTTAACGCGTTGCGCGTGATAAGCCGGCGTGCGCTGAATACCCGGCCGAAGAAAGTCGCCGACAAGGCGAACGAGAACGCCGACGTTTGAGCGCGTATAAAAGGGCAAAAAAAAAAGCAGAAAAAAACCCGCATCGTTGCCGATGCGGGTTTTTTCTTTGTGCGCCGCGTGTTTCCGAAGAAACACGCGGCGCCATGCTTTTCGACGGGTTTTGACACCCAGCCGAAATTACATGTCCATGCCCATGCCGCCCATGCCGCCGGGCATACCGCCGCCCATTGAGCCTTCTTCCTTCGGCAATTCCGACACAGCGCAGTCGGTCGTCAGCAGCAGACCTGCTACCGATGCCGCGTTTTGCAGTGCCGTACGCGTCACCTTGGTCGGGTCCACAACACCGGCTTCGACCAGGTCGACGTACTCACCCGTTTGCGCGTTGTAGCCGAAGTTGCCCGTACCGGCTGCAACTGCTGCCACCACGACGCTGGCTTCTTCGCCGCCGTTCGTGACGATCTGGCGAAGCGGCTCTTCCATCGCGCGCAGCACGATCTTGATGCCGGCGTCCTGATCGGCGTTGTCGCCCTTCAGGTCCTTCAGTGCCAGACGAGCGCGGATCAGCGCAACGCCGCCGCCAGCCACGATGCCTTCTTCCACAGCTGCGCGCGTTGCGTGCAGTGCGTCTTCAACACGTGCCTTCTTTTCCTTCATTTCGACTTCGGTCGCAGCGCCAACCTTGATCACTGCCACGCCGCCAGCCAGCTTGGCGACACGTTCTTGCAGCTTTTCACGGTCGTAGTCCGACGTTGCTTCGTCGATTTGCGTGCGAACTTGCTTCACACGCGCTTCGATGTTCGCAGCTTCGCCAGCGCCGTCGATGATCGTGGTGTTTTCCTTCGCCACTTCAATGCGCTTGGCCGAACCCAGTTCAGCCAACGTTGCCTTTTCAAGCGTCAGCCCGGTTTCTTCAGCGATGACTTGACCACCGGTCAGGATCGCGATGTCTTCCAGCATGGCCTTACGACGATCGCCAAAGCCCGGAGCCTTCACAGCAACGGTCTTCAGGATGCCGCGGATGTTGTTCACAACCAGCGTTGCCAGTGCTTCGCCTTCGACATCTTCAGCAATGATCAGCAGCGGACGGCCAGCCTTCGCGACTTGTTCCAGGATCGGGAGCAGGTCACGGATGTTCGAAACCTTCTTGTCGTGCAGCAGCACGAACGGGTTTTCGAGGATGGCGGTTTGCTTTTCCGGCGTGTTGATGAAGTACGGCGACAGGTAGCCGCGGTCGAATTGCATGCCTTCAACCACGTCCAGCTCGTCTTCCAGCGACTTGCCGTCTTCAACCGTGATCACGCCTTCCTTGCCGACCTTGTCCATTGCTTCGGCAATACGGTCACCAATCGACGTATCGCTGTTAGCCGAAATCGCGCCAACTTGAGCGATTTCCTTGTTCGTCGTGCAAGGCTTGCTGATCTTGCGCAGTTCTTCGATAGCAGCCGACACTGCTTTGTCGATACCGCGCTTCAGGTCCATCGGGTTCATGCCCGATGCAACGTACTTCATGCCTTCGCGAACGATCGACTGGGCCAGGACCGTAGCCGTGGTCGTGCCGTCGCCTGCGTTGTCGCTGGTGCGGGAAGCGACTTCCTTCACCATTTGCGCGCCCATGTTCTGCAGGCGGTCTTTCAGTTCGATTTCTTTAGCAACCGAAACACCATCCTTCGTGACCGTCGGGCCGCCGAAGCTGCGTTCCAGAACTACGTTACGACCCTTCGGGCCCAGCGTGACCTTGACCGCGTTGGCCAGGATGTTCACGCCTTCAACCATCTTTGCACGGGCGATATCGCCAAATACGACTTCTTTAGCTGCCATATTCAAACTCCTTGATTCGTTTCAGTTATTCAGGCTTTCAGCCGGCCGCGCGAGATTCGTTTTGACGCATCGATCGCGTGGCCGCGAAGCCGAACGGACGTGAAGGGATTTACTTGACCAGGACGGCCATGATGTCTTCTTCGCGCATCACGAGCAGTTCATTGCCGTCGACCTTGACGGTCTGACCAGCGTATTTACCGAACAGCACGCGGTCGCCCACTTTGACGTCCAGGGCGTTTTGCGTACCCTTGTCATCGCGCTTGCCCGGGCCGACGGCCAGGATTTCGCCTTGATCCGGCTTTTCAGCTGCGGCGTCGGGGATGATGAGACCCGAGGCAGTCTTCGTTTCCTGATCCAGACGTTTAACGATGACGCGATCGTGCAAAGGACGAAGGTTCATACACACTCCTCTCTTAACTGAGACTGTAAAAAACGCGGGACACCCGTCCGGCGACGCCGGGCGGAAAACTTGTTAGCACTCTCGTGCAGCGAGTGCCAAGTATATGGCACTGCGATCGGTAATTTCAAGAAGGGATATCGATGGAAGTGTCGAGATTCATCTAACGTTGAAGTTTGTTCGCTTAACGTTGAGC
>NZ_JBAUSA010001052.1:0-2030 GCF_049581465.1 Caballeronia sp.
CTTCCGGCGCAGCTGTTCAGGGCGCGCCGGCCGCCAGCGGTGCTGCGCAGACGGCACAGCCTGCCTCCGCCGCATCGGGCGCGTAATAACAGGGAGCCCGCCACATGGCAAAGTTCTTTATCGATCGCCCGATTTTCGCGTGGGTGATCGCCATTATCCTGATGCTGTCGGGGATCGCGTCGATCTTCACGTTGCCGATCGCGCAGTATCCGACCATCGCGCCGCCGGCCATTCAGATCAGTGCGACGTACCCGGGCGCATCGGCGAGTACGGTCGAAAACACGGTAACGCAGGTCATCGAGCAGCAGATGAGCGGCCTCGATCACCTGTTGTACCTGTCGTCTACCAGCGACGACTCGGGCACCGCCACCATCACGTTGACCTTCGCCGCCGGCACCAATCCGGACATCGCGCAGGTTCAGGTGCAGAACAAGCTGCAACTGGCGACGCCGCTCTTGCCGCAAGCCGTTCAGCAGCTCGGCTCCAGGGTGACGAAGTCGAGCAGCAGCTTCTTGATGGTGATGGCGTTCGTTTCGACGGACAACAGCATGAACAAGTACGACCTCGCGAACTACGTGGCGTCGAAGATCGAGGATCCGCTCAGCCGTATCGACGGGGTGGGTACGGTGACGCTGTTCGGCTCGCAATACGCCATGCGGATCTGGCTCGATGCGACCAAGCTGAACAACTTCAGCCTGACGCCCGTGGACGTGCAGAACGCGATCACGAAGCAGAACGTGCAGGTCGCGGCCGGTGCCTTGGGCGGCACGCCGTCCGTGCCGGGCCAGATGCTGCAGGCGACGATCACGGAAGCGACGTTGCTGCAAACGCCCGAGCAGTTCGGCAACATCTTGCTGAAGGTGAATCCGGACGGCTCGCAAGTGCGCATCAAGGATGTGGCGCATATCGACCTGGGCGGCGAGAACTATAACTTCGACACGAAATACAACGGTCAGCCGACCGCTGGCTTCGGTATCCAGCTTGCCACGGGCGCTAACGCGCTGAACACGGCGAAAGCGGTGCGCGCGAAGCTCGACGAGCTGTCGAAGTACTTCCCGCAAGGGCTAGTCGTGAAGTACCCGTACGACACCACGCCGTTCGTGCGCCTGTCCATTGAAGAAGTGGTCAAGACGCTGATCGAAGGCATCGTGCTGGTGTTCCTCGTGATGTACCTGTTCCTGCAAAACCTTCGCGCCACGCTGATCCCGACGATCGCCGTGCCGGTGGTGTTGCTGGGTACGTTCGCGGTGATGGGTATCGTCGGCTTTTCGATCAACACGCTGTCCATGTTCGGGCTCGTGCTCGCGATCGGCTTGCTGGTGGACGATGCGATCGTGGTGGTGGAAAACGTCGAGCGGGTGATGGCAGAGGAGGGCTTGTCGCCTCGAGACGCCACCCGCAAGGCGATGGACCAGATCACCGGCGCGCTGGTGGGCGTGGCGCTGGTGCTGTCGGCGGTGTTCGTGCCCGTGGCGTTCTCGGGCGGATCGGTGGGCGCCATTTACCGGCAGTTCTCGCTGACCATCGTGGCGGCCATGGTCTTGTCCGTGCTCACGGCGTTGATTCTTACGCCGGCATTGTGCGCGACGCTCCTGAAGCCGATCGACAAGGATCATCACGCCGAGAAGAAAGGCTTTTTCGGCTGGTTCAACCGCACCTTCGCGAAGAGCCAGACCAAGTATCACAGCGGCGTGCGGCACGTGATCAACCGCTCGGGCCGCTGGCTGATCATCTACCTGGTGGTGATCGTTGCGGTGGGCTTCCTGTTTGTGCGCCTGCCCAAGTCGTTCCTGCCCGACGAAGACCAGGGCACGATGTTCGTGATCGTCCAGGCGCCGGCGGGCTCGACGCAGGAGCGCACGGCCGGCATCCTGAAGGACGTGAGCGACTGGTTGCTGACCGACCAGAAAAGCGTTGTCGACTCGGTGTTTACGGTGAACGGCTTCAGCTTTGCCGGTCGCGGCCAGAACGCGGGTCTCGTATTCGTGCGGATGAAGGACTATGCCGAACGGCAGCGCGCGGACCAGAAG
>NZ_JBAUSA010001053.1:0-2069 GCF_049581465.1 Caballeronia sp.
CCCATGGACGAAGCAATGAGCGAGCCCTTTCACCTTGCGCAGTTCGAGCCGCGACAAAGCGCGTCGCGCTATATCGCCGACGCGTTGCGCGTGGCGATCGTGGAAGGCTCGTTGCGGCCAGGCGAACCGCTGCGCCAGGACGCGATTGCCCGGCAATTTTCGGTTAGCGCAATTCCGGTGCGCGAAGCGTTCAGGCAACTGGAAAGCGAAGGCTGGGTGTCGATCGAGCCGAATCGCGGTGCATCGGTGAGTACCCAATCCCCCGATGAAGCCCGCGAGATCTACGAAATTCGCGCCGCTCTGGAAAGCCTGGCAATCGGCCTCGCGATCGAGCGCCACACGGAAGAAAGTTTGGCGACGGCGCGCGAATTGCTCGTTGCCGCCGCGCGCGAACCTGACCCAGCGCTGTATGTGGTGCGCAACGAGCAGTTCCACATGAGCCTGTACGCGCCCGCCGGCCGTCCTCACTTGATGGAGCTGATCGGCACGATGCATCGGCGGGGCGAGCGATATCTACGGTTGAAACTGGGCATGCCGACGTTCAAGGGTCAGTCCGACGCCGAGCACGAGGCGATTCTCAATGCGCTACTCGCGCGCGATATTGAAGCGGCGCAGACCCTCGTTGCGCGCCATTTGCTTGCAACTGGCGAACTGGTTTATCGTTTCCTGCGCGACGAGCAAGCCGAAGCACATCCACCTCCTGTCAAGCCGAGAAAGCGCCGTCGCGCGCCAAGCTCGTCCTGATCGTCCCGGCCGCTGAATAACATTAGAGGCAAATCCGCATGAATCCTCCTACCGAAGCCGCTCTCGCCCCGCGCCAGTGGAACACGCGCGCGCTGGAGAAAGCGCGTCGCCTGAAAGCAATCGATAGCTGGCTCGACCACGGCATGCTCAAGGCCGAACGCATTGTCGATGCACTTGAAGCGCTGATTTTGCCGGGCGACCGTATCGCGCTGGAAGGCAACAACCAGAAGCAGGCCGACTTTTTATCGCGCTCGCTGGCAAAGGTCGACCCCACGCGCGTGCATGACGTGCATCTGCTGATTTCGAGCATCAGCCGGCCGGAGCATCTGACGCTCTTCGAACGCGGCATCGCGCGCAAAGTGGACTTCGCGTTCGCCGGCCCGCAAAGCCTGCGCGTCGCGCAACTGCTGGAGGATGGGCTACTCGATATCGGCGCAATCCATACGTATGTCGAACTGTATGCGCGCATGTTCATCGACCTCACGCCGCAGGTGGCGCTGGTCTGCGCGGTCCAGGCCGACCGGGACGGCAACCTGTACACGGGGGCCAATACAGAAGACACGCCGACCATCGTGGAGGCGACCGCATTCCGCCATGGCATCGTGATCGCGCAAGTCAACGAGATCGTCGATCAACTGCCGCGTGTCGATATCCCCGCGTCATGGGTCGACATCGTCGTGCAGGCAGACCGCCCGTTTGCTGTCGAACCCTTGTTCACGCGCGATCCCCGTCATATCGGTGAATTGCAGGTGCTCATGGCCATGATGAGCATTCGCGGCATCTATGAGCGCTATGGCGTGACATCGCTCAATCATGGCGTTGGCTTCGATACCGCCGCGATCGAATTGCTGCTGCCGACCTACGGCGAATCGCTGGGATTGAAGGGCAAGATCTGCAGGAACTGGGCGCTCAATCCGCATCCCACACTGATCCCTGCTATTGAAAGTGGCTGGGTGGAGAGCATCCATTGCTTCGGCAGCGAAGTGGGCATGGAGGATTACGTCGCGGCACGTTCGGACGTGTTTTTCACCGGCCGCGACGGCAGCCTGCGATCGAACCGCGTGCTTTGCCAGCTTGCCGGGCAATACGGCGTGGATCTCTTTATCGGCTCGACCTTGCAGATGGACGCCGACGCGAATTCATCCACCGTCACGCTCGGGCGACTCGCCGGCTTCGGCGGCGCTCCGAACATGGGGCACGACCCGCGCGGCCGCCGTCATTCGAGCGCAGCATGGTTGGCGCTGTTGAAAAAAGACGGTCCCAACGACGCAATAGGACGCGGTCACAAGCTGGTGGTGGTGACCGCCGAGACCTTCAAGGCAGGC
>NZ_JBAUSA010001054.1:0-12447 GCF_049581465.1 Caballeronia sp.
AATTGGCGGTTTAAAACGCGTTTCTTTGCTTCGTTTCTTTTCGCGTTTGAAAAGAAATGAAGTCCCGCCCCGGATAGGGGCTAACAGAAATAAGCAAGAAAATCCGACTTAAGCAGAACGACCACGCTAGCAGAAGGACTCAATCCTAGCCCCACACTCTCCGCGAGCAGCACCCCTCCGCCACCAGCACCGCCCCCCGAAAATCACCGCACGTCAGAAGCGGGCCCAATGGCATGAATTTCAAACGCTGCCCCCTGAACGAAGCTCACATCGAACTGAAGCAGCGCTTCGAACTGCGCCTCATCGGCCACATGGCTGAAGATCAATGGAATTTTCAGCCGGTGCGCGTACCCCACCAGCGGCTTCACCACAGAATCCCTCAACGCCATACCGGCATCCATCTTGATGAAATCCAGCCGCGCCATATCCGACACCGACATGATCTGCCCGGCATTGGGCAAATTCCCCGCAACCTTGAACCCGTACTTCTGATAACTCTTCACGAGATACCCAAGAAACGTCCGATGCGCCACCGCCGCCGACGGCAACTCAATAACGACCCGGGCCGGATTCAAACCGAACTCCAGCAGAACGTGCGAGAAGTGCTTGCCGTGATCGTATTTCACGCTCTTCAGCAACCGCTCGTGAACACGAAGAAACAGCAGCCCCGGCCGCTGTGCGCCGAAGAAATTGAAGGCGTTTAACGCGCGTGAAAGCCGGTCGAGTTCGACGAGCTGGCGATCGTCGTCGAATTCGGTGAACGGATCGAACGATGCGCCGTCTCGCGTCAGCGTCACTGCCTGGAAGCCGAGTTCATCGCCGAATTTTTCCGCGCTTTCAACCGATGCCGTCAGCGATTGCGGCTGGCCACGCGTGGTGACGTCGAATATCGGCTCGTAGGCGCTGGCAAGGGTTACTCCCTCGTATTGCGCAACCGCAAACCCCGCAAGGGCGCCGTCGCCCATGACAAAACGCGCCCCGGGGAGGGGATGCTCTGCGGCGCGCAAGACGAGTTGCGGGATGGTTGGCGCGATCATGAAAAAGAAGCCTAATGCCTGAATAGCGTCGATGGTAGCAGTGCCACGCATGACGCTTTGCACAAAATCCACGTATCTATATGAATTACATGAAGGCGGCCGGGTACCCAATCAGGGTAAACGGCAATTTCACTTATCGTAATTGATTTTACTATTCGTAATTGACAAGACGACCGCATCAATCGCGTCCGCGGGATCTAGCGGCTAAAGCTCAGGAGGCAAAGATGACTGGTGAAAAGAAGTTCGCATCGCAGGCAGATTTGACGGAGAAGAAGGTCACGTTCGAGCGTCTCTCCGAACATGCCTATGCCTACACCGCCGAAGGCGACCCCAATACGGGCATTGTGATCGGTGACGACGCCGTGCTCGTGGCCGACACCCAGGCCACGCCCGTGATGGCCCAGGACGTGATCCGGAGGATCCGCGAAGTCACCGACAAGCCCATCAAGTACGTTCTCCTCACGCACTATCACGCGGTTCGCGTGCTGGGCGCGTCAGCATATAAGGCGCAGGAAATCATCGCGAGCCAGGATACCTACGACCTGATCGTCGAGCGCGGCGAGCAGGACATGAAGAGCGAGATCGAGCGCTTTCCGCGACTCTTCAATGCGGTGGAATCGGTGCCGGGATTGACGTGGCCTACGCTCACGTTCAAGGGCGAAATGACCCTCTGGCTCGGCAAGCTCGAAGTAAAAATCATGCAACTCGGCCGTGGCCACACGAAGGGCGACACGGTCCTATGGCTGCCGCAGGACAAAGTGATGCTGTCGGGCGATCTCGTCGAATATGGCGCAACCCCGTATTGTGGCGATGCCTACTATCGGGACTGGCCGGCCACGCTCGATGCGCTCGCCGCCTTCAACCCTGAGAAGCTGGTGCCGGGACGGGGCGCCGCGCTCAAGACGCCGCAACAAGTGGCCGAGGGTATTGCGGGAACGCGGGCGTTCGTCAGCGAGCTGTATAACCAGGTGAAGCTGGGCACGGCTGCGGGCAAGGACCTGAACGAGATCTACAAGCTGACCTACGCCGCGCTCCAGCCGAAATTCGGTAAGTGGGTGATCTTTGACCACTGCATGCCGTTCGATGTCACGCGCGCCTTCGATGAAGCCACGCAGTATCGCGATCCGCGCATCTGGACGGCGCAACGCGACAAGGAAATGTGGGAAACGCTCGAGAGCTGAAGATCATGGATATCGATTTTCAGTCCCTGACGTTCGAGTATCGGCGCTCGTCGGACCAGTCCGGCAACGCGCCCTTGCATCCGGTCGTGGTGATCGGCGCGGGCCCGGTGGGTCTCTCGATCGCGATCGATCTCGCGCAGCAAGGTACGCCCGTCGTCCTGCTTGACGACGACCACACGCTGTCATCGGGATCGCGCGCTATCTGCTTTGCGAAGCGAACGCTAGAAATCTTCGATCGGCTGGGATGCGGCGAACCGATGGTCAAGAAGGGCGTGAGCTGGAAGGTCGGCAAGGTGTTCCTGCATGACGACTTGCTTTATTCGTTCGATTTGCTGCCGGAGTCGGGCCACGCGCGTCCGGCCTTCATCAACCTGCAGCAGTATTACGTCGAAGGCTATCTGGTTGAACGCGCGCGCGAATTGCCATTCCTCGACGCGCGTTGGCACAACAAGGTGACGGGGATCGGGCAGTCGGACGATTGTGTGACGGTGCAGACCGATACGCCCGATGGTCCCTACAGCTTGCGCGCGCGTTACGTGGTCGCGGCCGATGGCGCGCGCAGTCCCGTGCGCGCCCTGATGGGGCTGGATGCGCATGGCCGCACATTCAAGGACCGGTTCTTGATAGCGGACGTCAGGATGAAAGCTGATTTTCCGACCGAGCGCTGGTTCTGGTTCGATCCACCGTTTCATCCGAATCAGTCGGTGTTGCTGCATCGGCAGCCCGACAACGTGTGGCGTATCGATTTCCAGTTGGGGTGGGACACCGATCCCGTTGCCGAACGAGAGCCTGAGCGCGTGATTCCGCGCGTGCGCGCGCTGCTTGGCGCGGACGTGGAGTTCGAACTGGAATGGGTCAGTGTCTATACGTTCCGATGCCAGCGCATGGATACGTTTCGCCATGCAAGGGTCTTGTTCGCGGGCGATTCGGCGCACGGCGTGTCGCCTTTCGGTGCGCGCGGCGCGAATAGCGGGGTACAGGACGCGGACAATCTCGGCTGGAAACTGAAGCTGGTGGTAGATGATCTGGCGCCCGACGCGTTGCTCGATACCTATGCAAGCGAACGCGAAGCCGCCGCCGATGAAAACATCCGCCATTCCACGCGCTCAACCGATTTCATTACGCCCAAGAGCGCCGTGTCGCGCGTGTTTCGCGACGCCGCTTTGCTGCTGGCGAAAGACTGCGACTTCGCGCGACGTCTCGTGAATAGCGGGCGATTGTCGACGGCGTCGGTGCTTCGAAACTCGCCGTTGAGCACGTTAGATCGCGATGCGTTCGCGGGTGCGCTGGTACCTGGTTCAGTCGCCGCCGATGCGCCCGTGCGGATCGATGGGCGCGATGCGTGGTTCTTGCCGTGCGTGGGATCGTCGTTCGCGGGCGTCTTGTTCGGCCCGTCGGCCGCCGGACTCGACGCGTTGAAAACGCTCAGCCCCCATGTGAAACCGATTTTGATCGTGCCGGCCGGATCGGGCAGTGTGAGCCAAGCTGGCGTGGAGATCGTTGAAGACGTAGAAGGCCTGCTCGCCAAACGTTTCGATGGAAAACCCGGCACTTTCTATCTGGTGCGCCCTGACCAGCACATTGCGATGCGCGCCCGAACCCTTGATCTTAGCGCCGTCCGCAACGCTCTGGCCCGCGCCACGTGCGCGCTGAACGAAGCCCAATTGGTGTGACACGACCCATGCTCGATACCACCTTGCGTCTCGCCGATCCTGACGCCTTCTACGAAGCGCTGATCGACATGCATCGCGACCTCGCAGATGCACAAAGCCAGCTTGTAAACGCGAAGCTGATCCTGCTGCTGTCGAACCAGATCGGCGATATGGACGTGCTGCGCGAAGCGATGTCCATGGCGCGTCGCGATGTGGCCGGGTCGTCTATGAATGAAAAGGACAACGTATGAAACACGAACCATCTGGCGCATTCACGAGTCACACGGACGCGAGCCGTCACTATCAGTCGGGTTTCGCCGCCGATTTCGCCACTGAGGCATTGCCCGGCGCGTTGCCGCTCGGGCGCAATTCGCCGCAGCGTGTGAACTACGGGCTCTACGCCGAGCAGCTTTCCGGCACGGCATTCACCGCACCGCGTGGGCATAACCGGCGCTCGTGGCTGTATCGGATACGGCCGGCTGCCATGCATCACCCATTCACGCCCGTCCCTGCGGATTCAGTGGGTCCCAAGCTCGTTGCCAACTTCGCGGAAGTGCCGCCCACGCCGCCGAACCAGTTACGTTGGGACCCGCTGCCGATGCCCGATGCGGCAACGGATTTCATCGACGGCTGGGTGACGATGGCGGGTAACGGTGCCGCCGAAAACATGAGCGGTTGTGCGATCCATCTTTACGCCGCTAACCGTTCGATGCAGGACCGCTACTTCTATAACGCCGACGGCGAGTTACTGATCGTGCCGCAAGAAGGGCGCCTGTCGATTGCGACTGAACTGGGCAAGCTCGACATCGAACCGTTCGAGATCGCTGTCATTCCGCGCGGCGTTCGCTTCGCCGTCACGCTACCGGACCACACGGCACGGGGCTATATCTGCGAAAACTTTGGCGCATTGCTGCGCTTGCCGGACCTCGGGCCGATCGGCTCGAACGGCCTGGCGAACCCGCGCGATTTCCAGACGCCGCACGCGGCGTACGAGGATCGTGAGGGCGCGTTCGAACTCGTCGCCAAGATGAATGGCGTGTTGTGGCGCGCGGACATCGGTCATTCGCCACTCGACGTAGTCGCGTGGCACGGCAACTACGCGCCGTACAAATACGATTTGCGGCACTTCAACACGATCGGTTCGATCAGCTTCGATCACCCCGATCCATCGATATTTCTCGTGTTGCAATCGCAGACGGATGCGCCGGGCGTGGACGCGATCGACTTCGTGATCTTTCCGCCGCGCTGGCTTGCGGCCGAAGATACGTTCCGGCCGCCCTGGTTTCATCGGAATGTGGCGAGCGAATTCATGGGCCTCGTGCATGGCGTGTACGACGCGAAATCGGAAGGCTTCATGCCGGGCGGTTCGAGCCTGCACAACTGCATGACGGGGCACGGTCCCGACGCCGAGACGTTCGAAAAGGCATCGAAGGGGGACACGTCGAAACCCGTGAAGGTGGGCGACACGATGGCGTTCATGTTCGAAACTCGTACGCTTATCAAGCCGACCCGCTTCGCACTGGAGACCGCTCAACTGCAGGCGGATTACTACCAATGCTGGCAGGGTTTGACCAAACATTTCAACCCGGAGCAGCGATGATCGACTCGACCCGCAAAGACGCGCTCGACGCCCTCGATGCGACGCGCGCGCCGGCATTGAGGAGCTGGATCGAATCGGCAAATGATTCTTCAAGCGACTTTCCGATCCAGAACCTGCCGTTCGGCATCTTCTCCGACGAAGCGAATCCGTCGCCGCGGGCAGGCGTGGCGATCGGAGACTGGATCGTCGACCTCGATGTGCTGCATCGGGCGCGGCTGATCGAATGTGAACCGGTGTTCGCGCGGCCGGCGCTGAATGCGTTTGTCGCGCTGGGCGTGGAGCGTTGGAGAAGTGTGCGCATCCAGTTGAGCGCGTTGCTGGCAAGCGGCAGCGAGACGATCAAGGCCGACGCTGCGCTGCGCCCGCGCGCGCTCGTGCCGCGAGGAAGCGCCACGCTGCATCTGCCTGTCGACATTCCGGGCTACACCGATTTTTATTCATCGAAGGAACACGCAACCAACGTGGGCTCGATGTTCCGCGATCCCAAGCATGCGTTGCTGCCGAACTGGACCGAAATGCCGATCGGATACAACGGGCGCGCTTCATCGGTGATCGTGAGCGGCACGCCGGTGCGCCGTCCTCGCGGCCAGATCAAGCTGCCCGATCAGGATCGGCCGGTTTTTGCGGCATGTCGAAAGCTGGATATCGAGCTTGAGACGGGGTTCATCGTCGGGGCGGGCAATGCGCTGGGACAGCCGATTGGATGCGACCAGGCCGAGTCGCATATCTTCGGCATGGTGTTGTTGAACGACTGGAGCGCCCGCGATATCCAGCAGTGGGAATACGTGCCGCTGGGGCCGTTCAACGCGAAGGGTTTCGCCACGACCATCTCACCGTGGATCGTGACGCTTGACGCGTTGGAACCGTTCAGGACGAGCTCGCCGAAACAGGACCCGGAACCGCTCGCCTACCTTCGCCATACAGGCGACCATGCCTTCGATATCACCCTGCACGCGCATCTTCGACCAGAACACGCCGACTCGGCGACGAAGCTCGCCACGACCCATTTCAAGCTGATGTACTGGACGATGGCGCAGCAACTCGCGCATCACACGGTGGCCGGTTGCAACACGCGCGTGGGCGATTTGATGGGCTCGGGCACGATCAGCGGCCCGACACCGGATTCGTGTGGGAGCTTGCTCGAGATGACGTGGAACGGGCAGCGGCCAATCGCGCTGGAAGGCGGCGGCGAGCGGAGATTCATTGAAGACGGTGACGAACTGACGCTGACAGGGTGGTGCCAGGGCGATGGGTATCGTGTCGGATTTGGGGAATGCGCGGGCGTGATTTTGCCGGCGCTTCAGGTGGGCGAATAGAATGCGCGAACATCAGGCGCTGTCAAACCGATCACGCTCAGGCCGCTTGCCCAAGCCCACCGCGCGGAGCCCGGCGAGCCATCGATGCCGACAGTAACGTCAATCCGAACGCGCAGCATGCCAGCAATACGCCGATCCACGGAAGCGTGAACAGCGGCGCGCCAGCGCCGATTGCCATCCCGCCGAACCACGCGCCCGTGGCATTGCCGAGATTGAACGCGCCCTGGTTGAGCGTTGACGCGAGGTTCGGCGCGTCGCTCGCGCGATTCACGATCAGCATTTGCAAGGGGGGCACGATCGCGAACGCGAGCATGCCCCAGACGAAGATCGTGATCATCGCGGGAATGGCGGCGTGCATGGTGGCGGCGAATATCGTGAGGACTACCACAATGGCGACGAAAAACGCCACGAGCGAGCGCAGCAGCCGCCAATCTGCCAGCTTGCCGCCAAGCGTGTTGCCGACTGTCAACCCGAGTCCGAACAGCAGCAACACCCACGTGACCGCGTGCGGCGCCAGGCCGGTGACGTCTTCGAGAATCGGCGTGATGTAGGTGAACACGGAGAAAAGGCTCGCCGATGCAAGCACGCTGATGCCCAGGACCATCAATACTTGCGGGTTCTTCAATACGTTGAATTCGCGCAGGATGCTCGACTCGCGCATTTCGATGTGCTTGGGCAAGCACACGGCCAACGCGCCCGCCGCGGCTAAACCGATCAGCGTCACCACCCAGAACGTCGCGCGCCATCCGGCTGCCTGACCGAGCGCTGTGCCCAGAGGCACGCCCAGTACGTTCGCAAGCGTGAGTCCGGTGAACATCAGCGCGATGGCTTGCGCGCGGCGGTTGGGCGCGACGAGATCGGCGGCGACGACCGAGCCGATCCCGAAAAATGCGCCGTGACAGAACGCCGTCACGATGCGCGCGGCCATCAGCACCCAGTATCCCGGTGCGATGGCGCACAGCAAGTTGCCCACGACAAACACGCCGATCAGGCTCATCAGCGCTTTCTTGCGCGGCATTTTCGCGGTAACGATGGCGAGGATCGGCGCACCGATGGTCACGCCGAGTGCGTACCCCGACACGAGCATGCCGGCCGCCGGAATCGACACCCCAAGGTCCCGAGCGACGTTGGGCAGCAAGCCCATGATGACGAATTCGGTCGTGCCGATGCCGAACGCGGCGATGGCGAGGGCGAGAAGGGGAAGAGGCATGGAGCTGGGTGAGGAGGACTGGCTGAATGGGCGGGCTGCAAGTCGGCTGGTCGAGCGCTATCGGAGTGCAGAACGCTGTGGTGCGGACGGAGCGGAAGCGCCAAATTGTACCCAAGGTTTTTATCTTCGCTGAGTGAAAACCCTCGGTTTTTCTCGGGGTGCCGTTTATACGCCGCAGATGGGGCAGGAAGTGTTCGTCAACGTGTTGCGTTTTCACATCGGGCGGAATAGGTTGCGGTGTTCCACCTTTCTCCAGGACCTCCATGAAAGCATTTCAACTCGCTCTGACCTGGTCCTTTGCCGCATTAATCGCGATTTATGGCGCGTCTGTTTCTGCGCAGGACGCGCAAACGGGAATGGGTCCGATTGCGACGAAAGCCGGCGGCGTGCAATTCGTTCAGCAGGGCGCAGGGTTTGACGCACAACTGGACGGCGCGACGTTCGACCGTTTGAACGCGGGCCGCATCGCGCATTTCGATGAGATGTCGGGCGCACGGATGATCGTCGAGGCATTCGATAGTGGCCCACCGGAACTGGTGCTTTACGACTTCCGGAAGCGGCCGCCGACGGTTGAAAGGATCGGGCGTCGCATGAAGCTCACGGGCGTGTTCTGGCAAGACGGCGAAGTCGTGCTGAAAAGCACCGATGGCTGGTTCAGGTTCCAGCGCGGGACGCTGACGAGATTGACGTCGTCGAGGGTGATCTATCACTAACTAAGGGGATCGGGGGACTGCCAGCAGAACCGATGTCTCCATCCCCACGACCAAAGTTCCCAATAGGCATTAGTCGAAGGACTCGTCTAATAATCTATATTAACCGCTCGGTATAAATATATCGCCAGAGCAAGATAATCTTGACTATTCGAATCGATTGAGCAGGGCGTTCAGGAAAGGACTTGATTCCGGGGGGAACCGTCGAACCAGGCTTTTACATTGCCAAGCGTGGTATCGGCAATCTGCATCAATGCTTCGCGGGTAAAAAAAGCCTGATGCGATGTCACGATCACATTCGGAAACGACAGAAGCCGGGACAGCACGTCGTCTTGCAACAATGCATTCGAGTGGTCTTCAAAGAACAGACCCCCTTCTTCTTCGTAGACATCCAAACCGAGATGACCGAGCTGCCCGCTCTTCAGCACCCCGATGAGTGCGCGACTGTCGACGAGCCCGCCGCGGCCCGTATTAATAAGCATTGCGCCGCGCTTCATGCGGGCAAGTGCGGCGGTATCGATGAGATGGTAAGTGGAATGTAACAACGGGCAATGCAAGCTCACAATATCCGATTGCGCAAGCAATGCATCGAGTGAGACATAACGCGCGCCAAGCGCAATAAGATCATCCGCCGGAGTGCCCGGATCGTGTGCCAGCAGGGTCATGCCGAAGCCCGCCATGATGCCGCCGAACACACGTCCGATAATTCCAGTTCCTATAATGCCAACGGTCTTGCCATGCAGATCGAAACCCAATAACCCATTCAGTGAAAAATCGCCGTCACGGGTACGGGCGCTCGCGCGATGCAACTTGCGGTTCAACGTAAGGATCATGCCTACGGCATGCTCGGCTACCGCATGCGGCGAATAAGCCGGCACGCGGACCACGCCAATACCAAGCCGCGCTGCCGCAGCCAGGTCCACATGATTGAATCCTGCCGAACGCAGCGCCACAAGCTGCGTGCCACCGTCTCGAAGCGCGACCAGCACGGCTTCGTCCACCACGTCGTTGACGAACGGACACACCACCGCACAACCGTGGGCCAGGATCGCTGTCTGTGCGTCAAGATGCGATTCCTGGAACTGCAATGCGTGGCCGAATGCTGCGTTCGCCGCGGTGAAGGCGTCGCGATCATATTCCCGGCTACTGAAGACGATCATGCCGATGGGCGTCGAATCGGTGTCCGGCATGGCTTGGACGTTTGATTTAGTGGGCCGCGGCGTTCGGCGGCGGCACCATCTGAAGGCGTGACAGCACGTTTTCGTTTTCCGGCAGCGCCGCGGCCGATACTTCGCCGCCAGGCCCCATATGTTCCAGTGTGTAGTCGATGAATGCGCGGGTCTTCGCCGGCAGGTACTGTCGTCCCGGATACACGATGGACACCTTCACATCGGGGTCGTCAATGGCGTAGTCGTTCAGCACGCGCACGAGGGAACCGTCCTTCAAATCGCCGGCCACTATGCCTTCGGGCAGGATCGAGATGCCCATGTGAGCGAGCGTACCGAGCCTCACCATCAGCGCGCTGTTGACCGTATACACGGGTGCTAGCGTGACCTGGTCGGCGCTGCCGTTGCTTCGGTGTCGGAAATGCCACGTGGCACTGCGCATTTCGTTGGGCAGCGCGACGAAGGAATGGTGCAGCAGGTCACCGGGCATGCTGGGCGTGCCGTGTTCTTCAAGATAGGCGGGCGTGGCAACAGGAATCAGCGTGTTCGTGGCAACAGGACGTTCGACCAGCGCCGTGCTCGAAACCATGAAGGCCGTGACAATACCGACATCGAAACCATCTTCCACCAGGTCCACATGGCGCTCGGAAAGCGAGAGGCGCACGTTCACCTTGGGATAAACCTGCCGGAATCCGTCAATAAGCGGCGTCAGCGCCATCAACGAGAGCGAACCGGATGCCACGACGCGCAATGTGCCGCTTGGATCGCCTTCTGTATGCGCGACCATGGACTCCAGATGGTCGAGTTCTTCAAGCAATGCACGGCAGCCTTCCAGATAACGAGTGCCGGCCTCCGTCAACGAGAGGTTACGAGTGGTGCGGTTAATCAGGCGGGTACGCAAATGCGCTTCCAGCATGGCAATCGCACGCGTCACGAGCGCATTTGATACATCGAGTTGTTGCGCGGCGCGTCGAAAACTCTCGGTTTCCGACACCCGTACAAAAACACGCATTGCATGAATTTGATTCATTGCTTCCTACCTCTCAGTGTCTAAAAACAGCGGTACTGCATTGCGCGGCGATCTCGCATGCAGCGTTTTTGTTGCGGCTTTTCGGGCGAAATTGATACACATGCGGAATTACACTCTTTGGGTTGGGCTTTGACGTATTCCGCAATACCGCAAGCCTTTCACAGTTATTATTTTATGGCAATAAATATTTCAAAGATACAGTTTATAGAAGTGAATTGAGAATTTGTTCGAATTTTTGTTTCAACGTAACAGTTTCGAGAATCATTCCTTAGAAATGCTGTTTTGTGAGTTGCCTTTTCGAACATCAATAAAAATTGAAGGCACCGCTATCTGTGGCGCTTTCTGTGGTTATGATGCGAGCATTCATGCAGGAAGGGCCGGATGATTTTTCAAACAAATCGCAAGCGGACGTTGTCCAGCTTCTACATTTTATGAGCAAATTGAATGCAATCCGGCAATTTCATCTACGTATTGCTTGCAAAAATCAAATGGAAATAGTAGGGAAACTCTGGCTTGAAATTTCGCTCTTAAAGCATTATCAATTAATGATCCACTTAATTAGGGTACCTAGTCAAAGAACATTGATTTAATTTATTAACTAATAGCGGCGACAATTTCATGATCTGGAACTTGCTTGCACGTCAACCCGAAATCGCATTGTTCGCGAGCCTCGCAATCGGCTTTTTCATAGGTTCGTTCAAGCTGGGCCCTCTGCAACTGGGCGGCGTGTGCGGCACGGTGATCGTCGCGCTGATACTCGGGCAAAGCGGGGCGCGCCTGTCGCCGGATCTGAAAAATATCGCGTTTGCGCTATTCATCTTCGCGCTCGGTTTCACGGGTGGGCCGCAATTCTTTGCCAACGTCGGGCGCGGCTGGCGTTACGGACTGCTGTCCGTCGTCGAGATGATTGTCGTGATCGGACTCGTGCTCGGCGCGGTCGTGTTGCTGCACCTGGACCAGGGCACGGCGGCCGGCTTGCTGGCCGGAGCCGCCACTGAGTCGGCCGTAGTCGGCACGGCGTCGGAAGCGATCGGCAAGCTCGGACTGCCCGCCGCCGAGATTGCGCGGCTGCAGGCAAACATTGTCACCGCGTATAGCGTCAGCTACCTGTTCGGGCTTGTCACCATCGTGCTGTTCACCAGCCAGTTCGCGCCGCTGATGTTGCGCGTGAACCTGCGCGACGAAGCCGAGCGCCTGTGGCGTTCGCTGGGCGGCGACGGCGCATTGGGCGAAGGACAGCATCTTGCGGCGCCGTCGCTTGTCGGTCGCGAGCTGCGCGTGATTGGCGCGGCGGGCTTGAGCATCGATCAGGTTGAAAAGCGAAACGGCTATGCGCTGAAGGTCGAACGCGTGCTGCGCGGCCGCGCGGTCGTAAAGGCGCAGCCGAACCTGGTGCTCAAGGCGGACGACAGAATCGTGATCGGCGGGCGTCGCGAGGCGATCGTGAAGGCGCTTGGGTCGATCGGCGAGGAAGTGACGGGCGTGGATGTCGCCGATGTCTACGCCCAACGTCTCGACGTCATGCTGACCCGGCGCGACGTACAC
>NZ_JBAUSA010001055.1:0-4622 GCF_049581465.1 Caballeronia sp.
TTCGAACATCGCCCGCGCGACTCAGGTAAGCGACGAGGTCAATCGCCGCTTCGACATCGCGACGACCGGCATCTCGGTTCACACGCGCGACGAACTACGCCACGCGCTCGCTGCCGCCGAGGTTGTGATGGCGACAGCGGTGGCGGGCGTGCAGGTCATGAGCGCAGCGGATGTCGGTGTTGCAAAGCACTTGCTGATCGCCGCCGATGTCAATGCCGTGCCGCCCGAAGGCATCGCGGGCGTGCATGTCATGGACGACGGCAAACCGCTTGCCGGCGCGGTGCGTGAGGACGCGCTGGCGATCGGCGCGCTGGCGATCGGCAACGTCAAATACCAGGTCGAGCATCGCCTGTTCATGCGGATGCGAACCGCCGGGAAGCCGGTCTATCTCGGCTTTCCCGAAGCCTTCGAAGAAGCCCGCGCGATCGTCGGCGGCCTCGCCTGATGCGTCGTTCGTTCATGACGCCCGGCAGCCGGTCCGCGCAGACTCCCTCGCAGGCTCCCTATATAGCAGTCGTCGGGTTGTCGGCGCGCATGCTGGCGCAGTCCGCACGGCGCGCAGGGCTGAACGTGGCCGCGCTGGATATCTTCGGCGACCGCGATACGCGAAGGGTTGCGCCGCTGTGGTTTGATATCGGCAGCGAGGGTCTCTCGATCGATCCGCCACGCCTTTTCGACGCACTTGAACGCACCGCGCGGCTGCCACGCATGCTCGGCTTCGTGGCCGGCAGCGGGCTCGAACCGCTCGCGCGGGAATTGTGCAGTGCGCCACGATTGCCAAGGTTTATAGGGAACGGCGCCGAAGCCACGGCAGCCGTGCGCGAGCCACGCCGTTTTTTTTCGCTGCTGGACCGGCTTGGCATCGCGCATCCGGCGGTCTCCTGGCAGCCTCCCTCCGACCCGGCCGGCTGGCTCGTCAAACACGCCGATGGTTGCGGCGGCACGCATATAGAAACGCTGGATTCGAAGCTGGACAAGGATGCCGTCGACGGCTATTTCCAGCGCATGGCTCCTGGGCGTTCCATGTCCGCGCTGTTTGTCGCCGCGCGGCGAAAAGCGGCCGTGATCGGCTTTGCAGAGCAGCTCAGCGTCGCGGCCGGCAGCCGGCCGTTCCTGCATGTCGGGTCTACAGGTCCTGTCGACCTGCCGCCGCCAGTCATGGCCGAGCTCACGTCGGCAATCGGTTCGATCGTGGCGAACACGGATCTCTCGGGGCTGAACAGCATCGACTTCCTGCTGGACGGCGACACCTTCCAGGTCCTCGAAATCAACGCGCGTCCTTCATCGACGATGACACTCTACGAGAGCGCCGCGCGCCAGGCATGGCCGCGTGGTTTGCTCGCGTGCCATCTTGATGCCTGTATCAATGGCCTCTTGCCAACGCCTTCCCTCTTCCCCGCCGCAATGCGATTAATAGCCGGTCAGCGCGTACTTTTCGCGCCGCGCGGCTTGATCGTCTCCCGCTCCTTCAGCGACGCCTGTATGCGCGACCCTGCCTGCCATGACGTGCCGCAGCCCGGCGCGCGAATTGGCGCGGGCGAGCCGGTGTGCACGCTGGTCGTCACGCAATCGTCTACGTCCGCCGTCCGGGACGAACTCGAACGCCGCGAAGCGCTTCTTTTCCAATGCATCGAAACCTGTCATGAGCCTACTGATGCCGACATCTCCACTTTCGCCTGAGCTCAGCGTCAATGCGCTGAGCGAGCGGATTGCCATGCGGCTCGTCGATGATGCCGCGCGGCTGCGCATCGCCGTCTCGCGCACTCCAGACGGCACCGTGATCCTCGATGCAGGCATAGGCGCCATGGGCGGGGTCGAAGCGGGGGTGCTGATCGCGCGCCTGTGCATGGGGGGGCTTGGACGGGTTGCCGTGCGCATGACTACCGACGCAAATCCGCTCTGGCCGCGCATGATCGAGGTCCACACATCGTCGCCCGTGCTCGCCTGCCTCGGCAGCCAATACGCGGGATGGAGCCTCTCGGCGACCAAGGAACAAACCGGCGGCAAGAAGTTCTTCTCCCTCGGGTCAGGCCCGGCGCGTGCGCTTGCGGGTAAAGAAACGCTCTTCGATGAACTCGGTTATCGCGACCGCCACGATAGCGGCGCGCTCGTGCTCGAAGTGGACCGCTTGCCGCCGCCGGTCGTGATCGACAAGATCTTGCGGGACTGCGCCTTGGCCCCCGACAAACTGACGCTGGTCGTCACGCCGACACACTCTGTCGCGGGAACGGTGCAGGTCGTCGCGCGGGTGGTTGAGGTTGCACTGCACAAGACGCATGTGCTCGGCGTGGACCTCAGCGAGATCATTGAAGGCAGCGGCTCGGCGCCTTTGCCGCCGCCCGCGCCCGAGGCGACCCAGGCGATGGGCCGCACTAACGACGCGATTCTCTACGGCGGCCGCGTCCATCTTAGCGTGAAGAGCGATGCCGTCGCGCGACGGCTCGCAGCGGAATTGCCATCATCGAATGCACGCGATTACGGGCGCCCTTTCGCCGATATCTTCACTTCGTTCAACTACGACTTTTATCAGATTGACCCCGCGTTGTTCGCGCCTGCCGAGGTGTGGGTCAGCAGCCTGGAAAGCGGCGCGACCTATCACGGCGGCAAGATCGACATGGCGTTGCTCGACGCGCAATGGAGCGGCACGTCAACGCCGCATGCCGGTGGAGTACAGCCGTCATGAGCACAGCACTGCGGGTCGCCATCATGACCGACGAAACGGGCTGGCATACCGGACGCCTGAAGAAAGCGTTCCGCGCCCGTGACGTGGACGCGCGCTGCGTGGATCTGGCGCAATGCCGTATCGACACCACGTGGGCCCCTTACGGCCTCGCCATCCCCGGCTTCGGCCACGCGTTGCCCGATGCGGTGTTCGTACGCGGCATCGCGGGCGGCACGTTCGAGCAGGTCATGTTCCGGCTTGGCATTTTGCACGCGCTGCGCGAATGCGGCGTGCCGGTGTACAACGACGCGCGCGCGATCGAGCGCAGCGTCGATAAATCGATGACCAGTTTCCTGCTCAACCTGCATGGCGTGCCGACGCCCGCAACGTGGGCGAGTGAATCGGCGGCGTTCGCGCAGCGGGTACTGATGCGCGAGGCGGCTGCGAACCGCCGGGTCGTGCTCAAGCCGCTGTTTGGTTCGCAAGGCAAGGGCTTGCGACGGCTTGGCGCAAGCCGTCGAGATGGATCGCTTGCACCGTTGCCGTCATTGCGAGCGACGGGGCAAGTCGCTTATTTGCAGCGCTATGTGGAGACCGAGCGTCCGGGCTTCGACTGGCGCGTCCTCGTGATCGGTGGCCGGGCGGTCGCGGCCATGCGGCGCGTGGGTGGCAAGGGCTGGATTCACAACTTTGCGCAGGGGGCGACATGCGAACCCGCGCCGCTCGACCCCGTCCTCGCCGATATCGCCGTGCAAGCGACCCGCGCACTGGGTCTCGACTATGCAGGCGTCGACCTGATTCCTTCTCCGCCCGCATCGAGCAATGGCGACGGCGATGGCGATGGCGAAAAGCATCCGCTGGTTCTCGAAGTCAACGGCGTGGCCGCATGGCGCGGTTTGCAATCCGTGACGGACCTGGACCTAGCCGCCGCGCTGGCAAACGATCTGCTCGACCGGAAGCTCGCGGCTCACGCGCCTGTGCCTCTGAAGACCGGCGATGCATTCGGATAAACACAGCGCCTCCTCCCTCGCGAAGGCAAGAGCGGCCTTTTTACGGGCTTGCCGGCTGGATATCGAGACCGCCAAGCCCGGCAACGTGAGCATCGACAACCCCGGTCACGGCATGACGGCCGCGCAGTTCATCGCGAGCGCGGACGCCGCGGCCGACGCGCTGTTCGCCAAAGGCGCAAGGGTCGGCACCCGCATTCTCGATGCCGTCAGGCGCACGCAACGCGTGGCCGGCTGCAATACCAATCTCGGCATCGTGTTGCTGATCGCGCCGCTTGCTGCAGCATTCGAGATGCCTGGCGATGACCCTCCCGCCGGCTCAAGCATCTGCGCCACCGCTTGGCGCACCGCAACGCAACGCGTGCTGGCAACGCTCGATCTCGACGATACCCGCGCCGCTTACCGCGCAATCGCGCTCGCGAATCCCGGAGGCCTGGGCGACGCGCCCGAACAATCGGTCCATGAGTCACCCACCGTCGATCTTCGTACCGCAATGGCGCTGGCTGCCGGACGCGACAGCATCGCGCGCCAGTACGCGAATGGATTTTGCGACGTGTTCGAAACCGGCCTTGAGACCGTGCGCCGCGCTCAAACCTCAGGACAATCGCAAGCGGCCACGGAGCTCACGCTTGACGTGTTCCTTGCCTTCCTGAGCGGCTGGCCCGATTCACACATTGTGCGCAAGCATGGCCTGCGGGTGGCGCAGAGTGTCACGCGAGAGGCACGCAGGCGGCATGACGCGATGCACCGCGCACGCGCTCGCGGCGCCGTCGCGGACGAGCTGCTCACCCTCGGCGCATGGGACGCCACACTCAAGGCGCAGGGCATCAACCCGGGCACGAGCGCGGATCTCACGGTCGCCACGCTGTTCGTCGCGGGCCTGGTAGACGGCATCTGAACGCCTGATCCAGCTAAACACCGAGGCGTTGGCGCCGATTGGCACGGAACATGAT
>NZ_JBAUSA010001056.1:0-2929 GCF_049581465.1 Caballeronia sp.
GTGGGTCGCTGTCAATCTGCGCGCCCGGCGCAATCGTGACATTCGGCCGGCCGGAAAACGTCACCGGGCGGCTGGTTCCGGCCCGCGTCGCGGCCTGGTTGCCCGCCACGGCGCGCGCTACCTGCACGCTGCCGATCACGACCGGAGCCTTTCCGAACTCATTGCTAAAACGGAGCCGGACGTGCCGGCCATCGATAGCCGGATAGACGATCTGCCGAACCGTGCGACCACCAACATCCGGCGCACGATAAAGCGCCGGCAGGTTTGCGCGCTCCGGAATCGACTGTAAAGCTGTGCTCCACGCGCTGACCCAGTGATCCGCCGCGGGTTCCTGGGCGAAGACGCCCGAAAACGGCGTGACGGACGCGAGCAGAACTGCGGCGGCGAGGGTGGACAAGGCGCGAAGGGTCATCGGTGAGCGAATTGGTTTGAGTGAAAGGGCGATTGTGCCTCAACGAGGACTGACTGCGCGGCGGGTCAAACGCGGTCGAACAAGGTAAAACGTGGCTCAAACGCAGGTCAAACCACAGGAACCCAAGACGGCGGATGTCACGCGCGCATCGCCCTGCCGCCCTCACTCGAACAGCTTTCGTACTTGAAAATCGGACCATTCCGGCAAATGCCCTCAGAATGGAGGGCAAACCGCCTGTCGGCTCTTAATTTGTTCGGTACCTATTCAGCATGCACTCCAAAAACTCGATCCCAACTGCCGCACCCTCCGTCATCCAGTGGGAGGAAAAAGGCGAAAGCCGCTCGGCGCTCTGGCGCTCGGAAAGCGGGATCGCGCCGCCCAAGCGCGTGGTGATAGGCGATGACCAGATGACCGCCGATTCGGCCTATCGGCTAGCGTGCGAAGGCACCGCCATCCTATGGCGCGGCGATTTCCAGAACGCTCGCCAGTTGTTGCAGGCGGTCACGCGACGTATTGAGACGCGCCCGCGTAAGTCGGCAAAGGCGAAGGCCAAGGAACGCAGCGCCGCGCCCGATGCCCCGCCCGCCCCGCCGCCGGCTCCCGACGAAGCGTTCAACTTGCATCGGCTGGCGCAGTCGCAGCGCGCCCGCACACTCGGCATGTTCTTGCTGCCACTCGACGCCGAATACGCGATTCCGCTGCGTCGCGCGCCTGCGGTAAAGGAAGCGTGCGAGGAGGCTTATGGCGATGCGACCGGCGAGTCGATTGTGTCGTTGCGCGAGGTGCTCGGACTGGTCGGCGCGCACGAGTGGCGCAAGAAGGGCGTCGATGTCGAGGCGTTGGGCGCGCGGATTCATCCTTATTACGGCGTGTTTTCCCCGGTGCGCGGCGAGTACATCAAGCTGATCGCGGATCAGCCGTTGCCGTCGAAAGAACTAGCGTTCGATATTGGCACTGGCACCGGCGTGCTAGCGGCCCTGTTGGCGCAGCGCGGCGTATCGCGCGTAATTGCGACGGAAACTGACCCGCGCGCGCTGGCCTGCGCGAAGGAAAATATCGAGCGGCTCGGCTTTACGCAGCAAGTGAAAGTGGTCGAAGCCGATCTGTTTCCGGAAGGCCGCGCACCGCTCGTGGTCTGTAACCCGCCGTGGATTCCGGCGCGTCCGAGTTCCGCGATCGAACACGCGATTTACGATCCTGAAAGCCGCATGCTGCGAGGTTTCCTCGACGGTCTCGCCGCCCATCTGACGCCGGGCGGCGAGGGCTGGCTGATTCTTTCCGACATCGCGGAACATCTCGGCCTGCGTACGCGCGCCCAATTGCAGGAATGGATAGATCGGGCCGGGCTGAAGGTCGATGGACGGATGAACGTGCGCCCCACTCACCCCCGCGCCGTCGATAAAGCCGATCCGCTGCATCACGCTCGTTCTGCCGAAGTCACGTCGTTGTGGCGGCTAGTGCGGGCTTGAGTTTGAGTGTTTGCGGGCTTGCGGCCGGCCGAGCCCCGTTTGAACGGGGTTCGGCTGGCGCGAACTCCGTTTCGCGTGTGGGTTCTCCAGGCATTCATGCCTGACTCGCGGCCATCCCCTTCACATAAGCCAACGCGGCCTCGCCGGCGACCAGTCCGCTCGCGAAACAGGCGGTGAGCAAGTAACCCCCTGTCGGCGCTTCCCAGTCCAACATCTCGCCCGCGCAGAAAACGCCGGGCAGCGCGCGCACCATCAACTGCGCATCGAGCGATTCGAACCTCACACCGCCCGCGCTGCTGATCGCCTCAGCGATCGGCCTTGGGCACCTCACGGTCAACGGCAACGCCTTGATGCGTTGCGCAAGGCGAGTGGTATCGGAGAAATCTTCCCGGCTCAGCACTTCGCGCAACAACCCCGCCTTCGCACCCGTCAGGTTCAGGCGGCTTTGCAAATGACTCGACATTGAACGGGCGCCGCGCGGATGCGTCACCTCGTCGTTGACGCGTTGCTGCGTCAGAGCCGGAACGAGATCGAGAAGGAACGTGGCGTCACCCGCCTTTAGCCGATCGCGGATACGCGCCGACATCGCGTAAATCAGACTGCCTTCAATACCCGTCGATGTCAGCAAACATTCGCCCATCCGCCAGTCGACGCCACCCTCCGCACGCGGCAAGCCGAGCGCGACGGCTTTCAACGGCTCGCCCGCAAAGCGGCTGCTGAAGTGCTCGCTCCAGTCGATATCGAAACCGCAATTCGATGGCTCGAACGGCGATATGCCCACGTTGCGCGCTTCCAGGTGCGGGATCCACGCGGCGTCGGAGCCAAGCCGAGGCCAGCTTGCGCCACCCAGTGCGAGCACGACTGCATCGGCTTGAACCCGACGCTCGCCATCCGGTGTGGCGAACCGTAGAGCCTGCAAAGGATGGGGTTCCGCGGTGACGGATCGCGGATCTTGTTCAGGCAGACCGCCCGGCGTAGCGAATTCCCGATCCGCCGAAAATTCATCGTCCCAGCCCGTCCACCGATGCCGCATGTGGAACCGAACGCC
>NZ_JBAUSA010001057.1:0-5135 GCF_049581465.1 Caballeronia sp.
CGCTCGTAAGAATGAGGTGAACCACGACTTTGCGCCCGCCATGAGTGAGTTTCGTCTGGCCGATTAGGCGCTGCTGCTGGCTGTGAGGGTGGGGTGCTGTCTGCGGCGAGTGTGGGGTGCTGTTCGCGGCGAGTGTGGGGAGAGCGTTGAGTCCTTCTTCTCGCGTGGTGGTTCTGCTTAAGTCGGATTTTCTTGCTTATTTCTGTTAGCCCCTATCCGGGGCGGGACTTCGTTTCTTTGCAAACGCGCAAAGAAACGAAGCAAAGAAACGCGTTCAAACCGCGAATACCTCAGTGTCGTCGTTGCTCCATTTCAGGTTTTTGGCACGAATGTAGCACGGCCCCCATCCATCAACGCTCAGTCGAACACCACCCCCAAACACGCACCGCACGCACACGCTTCGCCTCAACGGCCGTGACTCGTGTGTGCTTGTCGCATCACGCCCCCCTTGTATTTAAGCGCCTACCCTAAATCTTGCGCTCCCCCTGCCGTTATCAGGTAATCGACGCCTACGAATCGATGTGGGAACTCGCGCCAAGCCTGCGCAGCCCCCACCCCCCGCAGTGGCCTTCGGACCCATGAAATCAATTTTCTCCAGCCGGCTTTTGCTCAATATCGCCATCGTCCTGCTCGCGGTCGGCGCAAACGCGTTCGTGGCCTACGAACAGATCGACGTGCAAAGCAAAGCGGACGCCCGCACGCTGCGCTCGCTCAGCCTGATGCGCGACCTGGACGCGTATCGCAGCGCGCTCGGCGAAGGCCTGCCCGCCATCGGCCAATACGAGGCAACTGGCACCCTCGATTCACCCGAGCGTCGCGCCGCGCACGTCGAACACATCGACGCGCTGGAAAGCGGCCTGCGCGCACAGTTCGCCTTCGAACCGGGCATGAAGGGCGCCTTCGACCTGCTCGCCAATAGCGCCCACGTCGCCAAACGCGATACGCATGCGGCGTTCGAACGCGCATCCGCCGACGCCCCCAGGGCAAACCGCGAATGGGCGCGCGACGCGATCGTGCAACTCGGCAAAGACCAGCAGTCTCTCGACATCGAACTCGCCGTGCTGCGCGCTCACGAAGCCGATTCGCTCGGCGCCACACTCAGCGACTCCGCTCTCGCGTCCAGCCACGCAGTCCTGCTGCTGATCCTCACCATGCTGACCGGCAGCGCCGTGCTCATCTATACCTTCGCAAGCCACGAAAAATCGACGCGCGACAAGCTGCGCATCGCCCGGGCAATGCAGCACAGCAACGAGCGCTTTCGCGGCCTGTTCGACGCGCATCCGGTGCCAATGTGGATCGCCGATAGCGAGACGTATCGTGTGGTCGCAGTGAATCCGGCCGCGATCGCGCATTACGGATACAACGAACTCGAGTTTCTCAAGCTGTCGGTGCGCGACCTTCACGCCGATGACGACTTCGAACGCCTCGCCACGACGCTCGCCCGCGCCCGCGCCGATCAACGTGGCACGCAGCGTCCGGCGGGGGTTTGGCGGCATCGGCGCAAAGACGGCTCGCAGGTGAGCGCCGATTTGTCGTGCCATGCCCTGAATTTTTCGGGGCGTCCAGGCATTTTCATGCTGGCGAGCGACGTGACGGACCGGATCAACGCCGAGACCGAAGCACGGCGCTCGCAGCAGATGCTGGAATCGCTCATCGACAGCATTCCCCAGCGGATTTTCTGGAAGGATCTCGAGTCGCGTTATCTCGGTTGCAATGCCGCTTTTGCGCGCGACGCCGGTCTCGCATTCAAGGAAATGGTGATCGGTTTGACCGACGGCGACCTGCCCTGGTCGAGCTCGTCCCCGCAACTTCACGCTGACGATATCGAGGTGATGGAGTCAGGCCAGCCGAGCATGAATCAGGAGCTCGACCTGGAATGGGATGGCGACATGCGCACGCTCATTACGAGCAAATTGCCGCTGATGGACGGGGAAGGGCGGGTTATCGGGGTGCTCGGTTCCTATAACGATACGACCGACAGCAAACGCCGCGAATTGGCGCTGCGCCTTCAAAGCCGCGCGCTCGACGCTTGCGTGAACGCCGTCCTGATTACGGCAGTCGACGGCAAAGGCAATACGATCGAGTACGCGAATCCAGCGTTCAAGCGCATCACGGGCTACGATCCGGCCGAAATCGTAGGGCGCGATTGCCGCTTCCTCCAGCGCGATGACCTCGATCAGGAAGGGCTCAACGCGATTCGCTCGGGGCTCGCCGCGAACCGCGAAGTGAGCGCGGTGCTGCGCAATTATCGCAAGGACGGCGCGCTCTTCTGGAACCAGCTTTTCATCGCCCCGGTCCCGGACGCGTTGGGATACACGACGCATCACGTCGGCGTGATCAATGACGTGACCGACGTCGTGCGATACCAGGAGCAGCTCGAATATCAGGCGAATTACGACACGCTCACGCGCTTGCCCAACCGCAATTTGCTGCGCGACCGTTTAGAAAGCGCCATCGACCAGGCGCGTCTGCGCGATACGACGCTGGCCGTGGTTTTCGTCGATCTGGACGGCTTCAAGAACGTCAACGACAGCCTGGGACATAGTATCGGCGACCGTTTGCTGGCCGTGGTCGCCGAGCGCCTCGCGCGCTGTGGCCGCTCCGGCGATACGGTTGCCCGCCACGGCGGCGACGAGTTCGTGGTGGTGCTGCCCGATCTCACCGACGAACACGCGTTGATCGCATGGATGGAACGGGTGCGCGCGACAATCTCGGACCCGGTCTGGCTCGACGGCACCGAGATGTACGTCGGCTGCAGCATGGGCGCAAGCCTCTTCCCGCAAGACGGCGACGACGCCGAAACCGTGCTCAAGAAAGCCGATCTCGCGATGTATCGCGCGAAGGACATGGGGCGCAACACGTATCAGTTCTACCAGCCGGAAATGAATGCGAGCGTCGGCGCGCGCATGAACGTCGAGCGGCGTCTGCGGCGGGGCTTGCGCGACAACGAATTCCTGTTGCACTACCAGCCGCAGGTCGATCTCGCGTCGGGAGCAATCGTCGGCACGGAAGCGCTCGTGCGCTGGATGGACCCGGAGTTCGGGCTGGTGTCGCCGGCGTCCTTCATTCCGGTCGCGGAGGAGTGCGGACTGATCGGGCCGTTGTCCGAATGGGTTCTGCGCGAAGCGTGCCGCCAGAACAAGGCGTGGCAGGACGAGGGATTGCCGCCGGCGCGCGTCTCGGTGAATTTGTCGGCCAGGCAATTCCAGCAGCGCGATGTCGCCGTGCTGGTGAAATCGGTACTCGCCGAAACAGGACTAGAGCCCAAGTATCTCGAACTCGAACTCACCGAAAGCGCCATCATGCGCAACGCCGAAGAGGCCGTGACCATGTTGTCCGAATTGGCCGCGCTAGGGATCGGCATTGCCATCGACGACTTCGGGACGGGCTATTCAAGCCTCAGCTACCTGAAGCGCTTTCCCGTGGATCGGCTGAAGATCGATCGTTCGTTCGTGGCCGATATCGGCGGGTCGGTCGAGGACGAGACCATTACCTCGGCGATCATCGCGCTCGCACATTCGCTCGATTTGCAGGTGATCGCGGAGGGCGTGGAGACGACCGCGCAACTGGAATTCCTGGTTGCCCGCGAGTGCGACGAGATGCAGGGGTTCCTGTTCTCGCGTCCCGTGCCGGCCGACGAAATCCCTGCGTTGCTGCAGCGCAGTAACGGCGGCGGCAACGGGATCCGCGCGGCCAAGACCGTTCAGACGACGGCGGGCAAGGCGCGTGGGCGCCGGTCGCTATCGGTTGCTACATAGGTCAGCGTGGCTTCGGTCACCTTGACCACGTCTTCGGTGAGGCTCATGCGCTGCGCGTAGACCTCGACCGATACCGTCACCGATGTATTGCCCGTCTTCACGATATCCGTGTAAAAGCTCAGCAAGTCGCCGACAAACACGGGCTGCTTGAACACAAACGAATTCACGGAGATGGTTGCCACGCGTCCGTTGGCGCGGCGGCTCGCGGGAATCGATCCCGCGATATCCACCTGCGCCATGATCCAGCCGCCGAAGACATCGCCGTGGACGTTGGCGTCTGAGGGTTGCGGCATCACGCGTAGCGCGACTGGCTTGTTCGGAAGTTGCAGGGTTTCGGTCACAGGAGCAATTCCATGAAAGTGAGACGGGACGCACGTCAGCGCGGTGTTGCGCCTTCTGCGACAATGCGTGGTTAGACGATGCCGGCGCCCCGTTCAACGGGCTTTCAGTCCGAGTTCCGGTTGGGCGCCGTTTCCGCGCTGTTGCAGGACTTTTGCGTGTGCGGGAAACATCGAATTGTACGGGAACGCCTGCAATTTTGAGACGGGCGGCCGCCTCGCGATACCCCTCTCGTCCGCCCCGTTTTATATGTTGGAACGCGCGGCCCGGACCTATGCAGACTCGAAACCATGCGCCGCAATTCTCCTTCTGAACCTCGTCCCGTCGCCATAGGTCCCCGCAACGACTGGCAGACGATCCGCTCGCTGCTGCCTTATCTCACCACATATAAGTGGCGCGTCGCGTTTGCGCTGACGTGCCTGATCGGTGCGAAGGTGGCGAATCTCGGCGTGCCGATCGTGATGAAGAAGATCGTCGACAGCCTCAGCGCCGTCCAGCACCTGACGGCGCTTGGGCGCACGCAGGATTCGGCTGCGATCGTATTGATCGGGGGCATGGGATTGCTGGTCGTGGCGTACGCCGTCGTGCGGTTGTGCACATCGCTTTTCACTGAACTGCGCGAAATACTCTTCGCCAAAGTCACCGAAAGTGCGGTGCGGCAACTCGCGTTGAAGGTCTTCCGGCATCTGCATTCCTTGTCCCTGCGATTTCATTTGGACCGGCAGACTGGCGGCATGTCGCGCGATATTGAACGCGGTACGCGAGGCATTCAGCAACTTGTTTCTTATTCGTTGTTCAGCATCCTGCCGACGCTCGTGGAAGTCGGGCTCGTTCTTGTATTTTTTGTTGCGAAGTACGAAGCGTATTACGCGATCGTTACGTTCATTGCATTGGCTACATACATCGTATTCACGATCAAGCTGACCGAATGGCGCACGCATTTTCGACGCACGATGAACGAGCTCGATTCAAAGGCCAACTCGCGTGCCATCGATTCGTTGTTGAACTACGAGACCGTGAAGTATTTCGGCAATGAGG
>NZ_JBAUSA010001058.1:0-2949 GCF_049581465.1 Caballeronia sp.
GAAAAAGCAAGGCTAGTAGGGTGCTGCTCGCGGCGAGTGTGGGGCTAACATTGAGTCCTCCTGCTAGCGTGGTCGGTCTGCTTAAGTCGGATTTTCTTGCTTATTACTGTTAGCCCCTATCCGGGGCGGGACTTCATTTCTTTTCAAACGCGAAAAGAAACGAAGCAAAGAAACGCGTTCAAACCGCGAATACCTAAGTGTCGTCGTTACTCATTTCAGGTTTTTGGCACGAACGTAGCCCGGCCCCAAACATTTAACCCGCAGTCGAAACACCCTCCCCAAGCACACGCGGCGCGCACACGCTTCGCCTCCACTGCACCAACCCCCGCGTTCCTACCACCCGCCATACCCAAACCCCACGCCACTGCCCCAGCCACCGCTCGAGTACCCGCCATATACCGTAACCGGCGCACGGTAATACTGCGAATAAGCCTGCGCAGCGGCCTCGGCGGCCATGCTTTGCTGCTGGTCCGCAAGCACTTGACGGTCAATCTGGTCGTAGCGTTCCTGCTCCTGCGGTGACAGCGGCTGCACAACCTGGTTCTGCGACGACGGCAACCGGCTATAAATCGGCGAGGGCCCCGGCGGATCCATCACGCATCCTGTCAGCGCAACCACAGCCGCGCCGCACGCCAAGACCAACAACTTCGACGACACCAATCGATAAGGTTTCATTTCGACCTCCAGCGGGCCGGATCACTAATGGGATCCGGATCATGACACGTAGGACACCCGCTGTTCACTACTCTGTGACGCCTTATTACAGTCCAACACACTAAGCACCAAACTCACTGCCGCTGTTGCTCAGTGTCGTTGCTCAGTGTCGTTGTTCCGGCGCCGGGCTCACGCCTTGTACAAGCTCACCCGCGATAAAAAGTTGCGTCACGTCCACTGGATCGAATTCGTAGCGCTGGTTGCAGAACTCACAATGCACTTCCACGCTTCCGCGCTCGGCCACCACGCTGTCTACTTCCTCGCGGCCAAGCATTTTCAGCATCCCGCCCACTTTCTCGCGCGAACACGTACATTCGAATCGCGCCTGCGCTGGCTCAAAATGCTGCACGTTCTCTTGCCAGAAAAGTCGCTTGAAAACCGTTTCCGGCTCCTCTTTCAGCAATTCCTCGTTCGACAGCGTACCGCCGAGATGACACACACGCCGCCACGTATCGGCGTCGTGCTCGCCCGGATGCGGAACAATGCCGCCATCGCCAGGAAGCTTTTGCAGCAACATGCCAACCGCGCGTTCGGTATTCGCGGCAAGCCACAGGCGCGTGTCGAGTTGTTCCGAATGATGCATGTAGTGCTCCAGCACCTCCGCCATCGATGCCAGCGGCCCATGCTCACCACTTAACGGCACGATGCCCTGATACGCTTGCTGACCGGGTTGCTTGTCGCGCGGATCGAGCGTGATGACGCAGCGGCCCTGGCCATTGCGGTTGAGCAGGTCGGGCAGCGTCATGTCGTCGGTGATCGGCACGGGCGCTTCAGTCGCGCCTTCAATCGATTCCGCCAGCTTCGCGGTGGCACGCAACGACAAATCCGAGTTGCACTGCACCACCAGCATGGTGACGGGGCCGTCGCCATAGATCTGCATGATGAGCGTGCCGTCGAACTTGAGATTGGCCGACAGTAGAGCGCACGCGGCCATCATCTCGCCAAGCACGTTTTGCACCGGCGTCGGGTAGGAACGGCGCGTGAGCACTTCCCGCCACGTATCGCGTAATGAGACGATTTCACCGCGCACAGGCGCCGCGTTGAACATGAATTTTTGCAACTGGTCGTTCACCACGCTTCTTTCCTTGATCGATGGAGCACTGTGCCAACGGGCAATCAGCCAATCCGCACGAGTTGCTCTTTGTAAAATTCGCGGCGTTCCGCATAGCTTTGCGTGCCCGCGTGCATTCGGGCGATGTCCGTTTCCGTCAATTCGCGCACGGCTTTCGCAGGTGCACCGAGAATCAGGGTGTTGTCGGGAAATATCTTGCCTTCCGTCACGATCGCGCCCGCGCCTACCAGACAGTTGCGGCCGATGACCGCACCATTCAAGATCACCGCCTGAATTCCGACGAGCGCGCCTTCCTTGATCGTGCAGCCGTGGAGCATGGCCTGATGGCCGACCGTCACATTGGCCTCAATCGTCAGGGGAAAGCCCTTGTCCGTATGGAGGACCGCGCCCTCCTGTATGTTGCTGCCGTAGCCGAGAATGATCGGCTCGTTATCGCCGCGCAACGCGGCTCCGAACCAGACGCTCGAATTTTCTTCCAGCGTCACGCTGCCGATGATGGTCGCCGTATCGGCGACAAACACGCTTTCATGGATGGTTGGGGCGGCATCGCCGAGCTTGTAGATTGCCACGTGGTCTCCTTGGTCCTGCGCCGTGTAAGAACGTGCGATGGCGCTGCGATGAAGGCTGCAATGATGGCTGAGGTACAGGCCGGTACAATTAGTTGCCTGAGTACCGGGAGGTCGAACTGAAGGCGGCGCAAAACGCTATTTTAGCCGTTTGAAAAAAGACGGCACGTAACCCCGGATTTAGCACCCTATTCACCGTTTTCCCGCTTGCTCGCGATCTAGGGCAAAACCGCGGTTTCTTACGCCTCATCGTCGACCATGCTCAATCAGCCGTCCGGTTTCGAATCCATGCCCGTGCCCATCCCAATCCGCCAAGCGGCGCTCGCGCTGCTGCGCGAATGCGATCCCGCGACCAAGGCCCGGGCGACCCAGCAGCTCCATGAGCACATGCTGGCGGGAGAAACCTCCATCGACTCCACCATCGAACTGCTCGACCCCCGCGATCTGCCGGGCCGGCCGGCGGCACCTGAACTCGTCGCGCCATCGTCGCTGAAACGCCGCAGCATGCAGTCCGACGCGGGGCGGGCCGTCATGCTGCACGCGCTCGCTCATATCGAATTCAATGCGATCAATCTTGCGCTCGACGCGGTGTGGCGG
>NZ_JBAUSA010001059.1:0-4368 GCF_049581465.1 Caballeronia sp.
GCCCTACATAATGGGATTGCACGACAGGATTGCATGACAGGATTGCGACGTAAAAAAGAACGATCGGTAGCTGTCGTGGTAAATCCACGGTCGGGCTTGCGGTGGATTCGCGGTCATTACCCAAAAAAATTAAAATAGCGTAACCTGCCCATTTCCCCTGGCCCGTCCCGCTTGGCAGAACGCCGTGATGCAGGGCGCTTGCAGCGACGCATTTCTGGAGAGTCCGATGACATCCGTCGACTTGGAGTTCGAACAACTCAACAGCACCGTCGACGCGCTTAGGCGCTCCATTTCCAACCGGCTGATGTACGGTGTAGGCAAGGATGCCGTCACCGCGCAGCCTCGCGACTGGCTGCACGCCGTGGAACTCGCGGTGCGGGACCGTCTGGTGGCGCGCTGGATGAAAACCACGCGTCAGCAATACGAACAGGACGTGAAGCGCGTTTATTACCTGTCGATGGAATTCCTGATCGGCCGGACCTTTACAAATGCTTTACTGGCAATGGGCATTCATGACGAGGTTCGTGACGCACTCGCGGGTCTTGGAATCGACATCAACACGCTGGAACAACTCGAGCCCGATGCCGCGCTCGGCAACGGCGGTCTCGGCCGTCTCGCCGCCTGTTTTCTCGACTCCATGGCGACCGTCGGCATTCCCGGTTTCGGTTATGGCATCCGTTACGAATACGGCATGTTCCGGCAGACCATCGTGGACGGTAACCAGGTCGAAACCCCGGATTACTGGCTGCGCGCGGGGAACCCGTGGGAGTTTCCTCGTCCCGAAGTGAACTATGTCATCCACTTCGGCGGCCGCACGGTGCGCCAGGATGACCGGACAGTATGGATTGACACGGAACACGTGAACGCGACGGCGTACGACACGGTGATTCCCGGTTTCGCGACCACCGCAACCAACACGTTGCGTCTCTGGTCGGCGCGCGCAACCGACGAATTCGATTTGTCCGCGTTCAACCAGGGCGATTATCGTCGTGCAGTGGAAGCGAAGAACACGTCCGAACATGTGTCGCGTTTGCTCTACCCCGATGACTCTACCCAGGCCGGCCGCGAACTGCGGCTACGCCAGGAATATTTCTTCGTGTCCGCGACGATGCAGGATCTGATCCGCCGATATCTGCGCACGCACACGCATTTTGGGCGACTGGCGGAGAAAGTCGCGGTGCATCTGAACGACACGCATCCAGTGCTCGCCATTCCCGAGTTGATGCGCTTGCTGGTCGACACGCATCTCGTACCCTGGGACAAGGCGTGGAAACTCGTACAGCACATGTTCTCGTACACGAATCACACGCTCATGCCGGAAGCGCTTGAAACGTGGGACGTGGAGATGCTGTCGCGCCTGTTGCCGCGTCACCTGGAAATCATCTTCGACATCAACTCGCAGTTTCTCAAGCATGTGGGCGAGAAGTTCGGCCGTGACATGGAGCTTATCCGCCGTATTTCCCTGATCGATGAATACGGTCAGCGCCGGGTGCGCATGGCGCATCTTGCGATTGTTGCGAGCCACACGGTGAACGGCGTATCGAAGCTGCATTCGCACCTGATGACGCAGGACATTTTTTCGGATTTTGCGCGAATGTACCCGGAACGCTTCACGAACGTGACGAACGGGATTACGCCGCGCCGATGGCTGTCGCAAGCAAGTCCTGCCTTGTCTACGCTGATCGACCAGCGGCTGGGCACGCACTGGCGCACCGACTTGTCCCAACTGGAGCGCTTGCGCGAATGGCGCGACGATCCCGAATTCGCCAAAGCCTTTCATGACGCGAAATTCGCGAGCAAACTCCGGCTTACGGCACGCGCGAAGAAAGAGACTGGCGCGATTATCGATCCGAACGCGCTGTTCGATTTGCAGGTCAAGCGCATTCACGAATACAAGCGCCAGTTGCTCAACATCCTGCATGTGATCGTGCGCTATAACCGGATTCGCGAGGAGCCCGAGAAGGACTGGACGCCGCGCGTGGTGATGTTCGCGGGCAAGGCTGCGTCGGCGTACAAGATGGCCAAGATTATCATCAAGCTGATTAACGACGTGGCTGCGATGGTGAACAGCGATCCGCTGGTCGGCGACCGGTTGAAGGTCGGCTTTATTCCGAACTATGGCGTGAGCGTCGCAGAACTAATCATCCCGGCCGCGGATCTATCGCAGCAAATCTCGATGGCCGGCACGGAAGCGTCGGGCACTGGCAACATGAAGCTCGCGTTGAACGGCGCGCTGACCATTGGCACGCTGGACGGCGCGAACATCGAAATCTGCGACGCGGTGGGACGCGAAAACATGTTTATCTTTGGGTATGCCACCGAGGAGATCGATGCGTTGCGCGCGTCGGGCTATCATCCGCGGCAGATCTACGACGCGAATCCAGAACTCAAGATGGCGCTCGACCAGATCCGCCTCGGGCACTTCTCGCCCGACCAGCCGCACCGTTTCTACGACATCTTCCACACGCTGGTTGACTGGGGCGATCACTATATGGTGCTCGCCGACTTCGACAGCTACGATCGCGCCCAGGCCGAGGTCGATGCCAAATTCCGCGACAAGGAAGCATGGACCCGCAGCGCAATAGAGAACGTCGCCGGGATGGGCATTTTCTCGTCCGACCGCACGATCGGCGAGTACGCCAAGCGCATCTGGCACGTTGAGCCGCTGTCGGTGTAGTCCTGAACTTTCGACCCTCGACCCTCGACGCTTGAGCGTCGAGGGAAGCGGTCCGGCTAGGCGCCAAGGGGCTAGCGGCTCGCGGAGAACTTGGTCACGCGGCCGATTGTTGCTGCACAAAGGCGGGCGGTGAGGATGCCGATCACGTCGGGGAAGGCGGCCGACGGCACTTCCACGCGTAACGTGACGCAATCGTGGCGACGATCTGTTGCCACGAGTTGAACTTGCGCGTAGTTACCCAGCGAGTTTGCCAGGACGCGGCGTGGTTCGCGTGAATCGAGGCCGGGCAGGGTGAGATCGAACGCGACCATGGTGTGGAGTTTGGTCGCGGCGCGGGTGAACGCACGAGCGGGGGGGGCGGTCGATGAAGCAACGCTTGCTTGAAGCATTGTAGGTGGCGCCGTTTCGAGAACGGGCAGTAGTGAGAACGCCTTTACTTTATCGGCCAGGGCGTAAACAGGGGGCACTGTTAGCGGCGCCGCGCGTAAAAATGCTGTCAAACCGATCCGGCTTTCGATGCCGATGCAGCGGCGATGGCCTCGCGCACAAGCACCGCGACGCGTTCAGCGAACGCTTCTTCCTGTGTCGTGAAGACTTCGCGTTCGCCCTCGGACGTCGACACGAACAGGCGATAAACCACGTCCTGCGTGATCCACGACAAATACCCCACCACCGCAAGCATGATGCCGAGCACGAGCGCGGGTCCTGAACCCAGGTACGCGCCGACGGCCGCCACGAGCACGCCGAACAGGCTCATCGTGATGGGCAATGGCTTTTGTCGCGGCACCATCACGACGGTTACGCCGCGAAGGTCGCGCAACGGAAATAGCTGGCCCGATGCGCTCAAACCCGCGCGCGAGAGCGTGATTCCTCGTTCGTTGAAGGGCAAATCCTGTTGCATGGTCGAGTGATGTCAGGGGAAAAGAAGCGGGCAGATTACCAGATGGCGGCCGTTTTTCTCCGAATTGCGCGGGTTTGTAGATAGAACTATCTTTATGGGTGGTTTTTGTCGATTTTTCTGGAGGGTGTTCGTCGAGGGTGCGTGGGCGGAATCGGTCGGTTTCGGGTGGCTTTCGGTGGAAAAGTAAGCCGTGGAAGTCGTTCCTATCGACGAACTTGAATTTACGTCGCGAAATCAATGAAAGGAGTACGAAATGCAAATGCTATTAGGAAACAGTAAGGCGTTCAGTGGCTTCTCCGTCGATGATCTGAGCCGCGCAAAAGCGTTCTACAGCGAGACGCTCGGTCTCAATGTCACGACCGAGGCCATGGGCGTCCTAACACTGCATCTGGCAGGCGGACACCGCGTCATCCTCTATCCAAAGCCGAATCACCTCGCAGCGACGTTCACCGTACTGAACTTCCCTGTCGACAATGTAGACCAGGCAGTCAGCCAGTTGGTCGCTCGCGGTATACGTTTCGAACACTACGACTCCGCGGATTTAAAAACCGATGAAAACGGCATCTGTCGCGACTCGCGTGGTCCTGTGATCGCCTGGTTCAAAGACCCGGCAGGCAATATCCTGTCGGTGCTCGAAGCAGTCTAGCGCCCTCCACAAGGATCGAGCGCTTTCAAAATTTATGACACAGCGAGACTAGCGGCCCTTTAGTTTGGTTGCAGTTTGACGATATAGCAAAGGACATCACGTGGAATTGGCGGGCCCGGCATGTCGAGACGCATCCGGGGATTC
>NZ_JBAUSA010001060.1:0-3783 GCF_049581465.1 Caballeronia sp.
CGACTGCATCCGACAAGCGCTCCGGCTCACCCGCGCACGGCATGCTGGTATCGAGGTGAAGCTTGGTGAATCCCGCCGATGCATACGCGTCGATCAGTACTTCAGCACGCTGCATGGCCTCGTCGGCCCTAAGATGACGCCACGCGTTCGGCCCAAGATGATCGCCCCCGAGTATCAGATGCTCGTGCGGGAAGCCGACGCGCTCAGCAATTGCCCGCACGAACCCGACGAAATCATCGGGCGTCATGCCCGTGTAGCCGCCGTATTGATCAACTTGATTCGATGTCGATTCAATCAGCAGCGGTGCTTCGTCGGCCAGCGCCTGACGCATTGCGGCTTCGAGCACCCACGGGTGCGCCGAGCAAATCGAATACATACCGGCAAGCCAGGCCGACGCCGGATGCGCATTGCTCAAGCGCGAGACGATTGATTTCATCGCTGTGTTCATGGCGCTACTCCGCGGACAACAGGAATGCATCGAGTTCGGCAAAGGTCGCCGTGCCTTCCATCGGACCCTTCACACCGACCGCCCGCGCGCCGCTTGCGCTCGCGTATTTCAACGCCGCGTCCACGTCCATGCCCTGCGCACGGCAACTGATATATGTCGCGCCGAAGCAGTCGCCCGCGCCCGTCGGATCGAGTTCCTGCACCTTGAATGCCGGCCTGTGGGTCTCGCCGCTGGCATCGAAGTAACTACAACCTTCAGCGCCGCGCTTCACCACGATTTCCTTCACGCCACGCTTGAGCAGTTCATCTATCGCCCCCCGCTCCGACGTCGCGCTCGCCAGCAGCGTGACTTCGTGGCCGCTCGGGAGGAACACATCGGTGTAGTCGAGGATGAAATCCAGCGCATCGCGCATCTCGGGAATCCGCAGCATTTCCTTGCGGATATTCGGATCGAAACTCACCGTACCCCCGTTCGACTTCACGGTTTCGATCGCCCGCTTCATCGCTTCGATAATGCGAAACGAGAACAGCGACGAGCCCATCACGTGAAAATTCCCGCAGTTTGCGAGAAGGTCGTCGCGCAAATTCGCCACCGATAACTGCGCCGACGCGCTGTTGGTGATGTTGTAGATGAAATCGCGATCGCCGCCCTCGCGATACGTCACGAACGCGCTGCCCGTGGTTGCGTCTTTCAGCACCGCAATGCCCGATACGTCCACTCCGTCGCTACGCAAGCGGTCGATATTGAGCTTGCCGAAATCGTCGTCGCCCACGCAGCCGATCATCGCGCACGGGCTACCGAGTTTCGCCACCTGATCGATGAAAATAGCCGGCGCGCCGCTCGCGAACGGCCCAATCAGCGTGCCGGCATGGCGAAAGCTCTGGCCGATTTCCGTCGCCATGATTTCGACGAGAATTTCGCCCATCGCGACGATGGTTTTGCGTGATGTATCAGGCATGGTGAGTCGCAGAAGAAAGAAGTTCGGGAGCGGACGACTGGAATTCGAGAATTCCCTCCGCCCGTCGATGAAGGTGCAAACCCGCAGCGACGAACCGCTCCATGGTGGACGGATCGATCGCTTCGTCAAGAATGAGGGCAGCCAGATCCGCAAGCCGGCAAAACGGTTCACCGCCCTCGAATGAAAGCTGGAATGCCAGAACCACAACGCCGGGCGACGTCTTGCACGCGGACCGGTAAACCTGCGCGAGTCGCGCGTCGGCGCACAACAGATTGCCGTCGTGGTCGATGCCCGTCGCTTCCAGCACGGTCAGATCCAGCGAACGAGCCGTGAGTGAGCGCTCGGCGTCGGGTCCCGTCAGCACGGTGGAATTGTCGTTGAGCGCCCCGCCGGTAAGCTGCAACTCGCAATGCAGGAAACGCTGCGCTGTTGGAACCATCGCGAGATCGTTGAGCACGACCACGAGATTGGACCGGTCGGCGAGCAAGGGCAACACCTTGTGGGTCAAGTCACCCGCGCCGATAAACACGGACGCATGATCGTCCACGCAATCGGCCGCCAGACGCGCGATCGCCATCTCAGCGGCCTTGCGCACGGCGCTCGGCGCGGCAGGCGCACTCGCGTTGTCGTGAGCTTGCTGCGGCAGATAACGCGCTCGCCCAAACGTGCGTACAAGGTAGCGCTGGCGTTCGAGGTAGCTGAGATCGGAGCGAATCGTGACGCTCGATACGCTGAAGGCCAGGCTCAGTTCTTCGACGGAAACATCGCCGCGCTTTCGGACCAGTTCAACAATCTGCAAGCGTCGATGAAGCGATGTTTTGTTAGCGAGCATAGGTCGATGGCGCGTTGAAGTGATTTTCGTTTCGAAGGATTTTAGTTTCGAAACGAAAGTCGCGCAAAGAACTTATGGTAGGTATTTACCCGTGTTTTCTGTAGTAGATGAGGTAGGTGCCCGTCAGGACCGCGAGGAATGCGAAGCCGTAGACGAGCGTCATGCGGAATTGCTGGGTGAACGCGGTGGTCAGGAGAATAGCCGCCATCAGCGCGGCGCCGAGCAAACTGCCGAAAGGGTGCAGCGCCATCCGGAACGACGGGGTCGGCCCGTTGTAGCGCGCGCGGAAAAACAGATGCGTGACGAAGATCATCAGCCACGCGAACATCGCGCCAAAAATGGCCAGCGACATCATCAGGCCGAACGCCGCTGCGGGCCAGAACGCGGTCAGCACGGTCGCAAGCGCAATGCCGATCGTCGATAAAGACAGCGCAGCGGTCGGTACGCCATTCGCGCTGAGTCGTCCGAACCGCGCCGGAGCGTAGCCGGCGCGCGACAGGCTGAACATCATGCGCGTGGTGATGTAGAGCTGGCTGTTCATGGCGGAGAGCGCTGCCACAAGCACCACGAAGTTGATCACGCCGGCCGCGTACGGTACGTGCGTGGCGGCCATGACCTTGACGAACGGGCTTTCGTCCGTGCTCGCTTGCGTCCATGGGACGATCGCGAGCATCAACGCCAAGGTAAGCATGTAGAACAACACGAGACGGAATACGGTCGAGCGGAACGCCCTCGTCACGGCGCGCTGCGGATCTTTCGCCTCGCCCGCCGCGACCGCGATGGTCTCGATGTTCAGGTAGCTGAAGATCGCAACGATGACCCCGATCCACATGCCCCGAACGCCGTGCGGAAAGAAGCCGCCATAGGCCGTGAAGTTCTGCAAACCTACGCCGGACGACGCTGGCGCGCCGTACACGAACACCGCGCCAAGCAGAATGAACGCGAGGATTGCGACAATCTTCAGCATGGAGAACGCATATTCGATCACGCCGTACACCTTGACGCTCGCGGCGTTCACGACGATCAGCGCGCCTGAAAATCCGACGATCCAGTACCAGCCCGGCACATTCGCGAACCAGTACTTCATGAACACGGCGACCGCGCTGACCTCGGTCCCGACCGCGAACACAACGGCCGACCAATACGCATAACGCACGAGAAAGCCGGCGAGCGGCCCGATATAAAACTCGGCGTAAGCGCCGAATGAACCCGACGTAGGATGCGCGACGGTCATTTCGGCTAGCGCACCCATCAGCAACAACGCGATCACCGCGCCTATCGCGTAACTCACCAGCACGCTCGGACCGGCAAACCCGATTGCGAAGCCGCTGCCCAGGAACAGTCCCGTTCCGATCGCCCCGCCGATCGCAATCATCGACATTTGTCCGGCGCTCAAGCTCCGGTGCAGCCCCTTCTCCCGTTCGATGATTGTCTCGAACGAATCATGCTTGATGCTCAAATCGACCTCTGGAAAACGGTGTCTGAAAAAATCGTGGACGCAAAAAAGCGAGGCGGCGCGGGGAACCGCCCCGCGCCGCCTCGCCG
>NZ_JBAUSA010001061.1:0-5389 GCF_049581465.1 Caballeronia sp.
TCGTGCGCCAGCGCCGCGCCCGCTTCGGCGTTGACGTCGAGCAGCATCGCTTTGCCGTGCTGCTCCACGACCATGCGCGCCACGGCGGCCCCCAGGCCTGAACCCGCTCCCGTGATAACAAACACCCGATTGGTGATATTCATTCGCTGTGCCCTCTCTCTAAGTGCTTTCGATAGTAGAGAGCGCCAACATTGCAATCAATGACAAACAGAATCTAAAATACTGATTGGTTTTGCCATATGCGGAGGCCATCGATTGGCACACCAGACGATCTCGCCGGATTTTGTGGAGGACGCGCTTGCCTGCCTGCGTCGGCAGGGATTCGCCGTGGAGCCGGTATTGCGAGCGGCCGGCCTGCCCGCCACGGTGCGCGAGTCCGTCACGACGCAGCAATACGGCCGCCTCTGGCTTGCGATCGCCGAGGTGTCCGGCGATGAGTTCTTCGGCTTGTCCGCGCGCCCGATGCGGCCCGGCAGTTTCGAGCTGCTATGTCACGCGGTATTGCACGCGGGCACGCTAGGAAAGGCACTACGGCGCGCGCTGCAATTCCTGCGCGTGGTACTCGACGACCCACATGGCGAACTGGTCGTGGCAGACGGCCGGGCGCAGATCGTGCTCGCCGGCGCGGGCGCTGCGTACCCGGCTTTCGCCTATCGAACGTTCTGGCTGATTCTGCTGGGACTGGCTTGCTGGCTGACCGGTCGGCGCATTGCGCTGCAACGCATCGATTTCGCGTGCCCAAGCCCCGAGCACCGCACCGATTACCATCAGTTCTTCGGTGTGCCCGTGCACTTCGACCAACCGGACAGCCGTCTCGCCTTCGACGCCGCCTATCTCGACCTGCCCACGATTCGTTCCGAACACGCACTGAAGAACTTCCTGCGCGGTGCCCCTGGCAATCTCCTCGTACGCTATCGTCACGACACGGGATGGGTGACGAAAATGCGCGCGCACCTGAAGAGCGTGCCTGCGGCCGAGTGGCCGGACTTCGACACACTGGGCAAACAGTTGGGCATGACGCCCGCGACGTTGCGGCGGCGCCTGCGCAGCGAGGGGCAGAGCTTTGCGTCCATCAAGGACGAGATACGAAGCGCGCTGGCCCAGTCACTGCTTCACGAGAGTGCGCTAAGCGTGGCCGACATTGCGTGCGAACTGGGCTTCACGGAGCCGAGCGCGTTTCATCGCGCGTTTCGAAAATGGACCGGCGCCAGCCCAGGTGCATTTCGCCGCGACTGGCACGCCGCCAAGTCAAAGGGTGGCGTCAAAGGGGACTGACTGTTGGAGCGATGACCCGGTCCTCGGCGCTCGAACGATTCTTGACTCCCGGTCACTCCGGAAAACGTGGAAGGCGGGGACCGTCGCCCGATTGATAACGCGCCATGTTCAATTGCATCGCGAGAAGTCCGTAATAACCCGCGATGGCGGTCATATCGACGGCGCCCTTCTTGCCGAAACGTTGCTCCGCTCGATCGAATGTCGCGTCAGAGACGCGCTTGTTCTTTAGAAGTTCGGTCGTGAAATCGTAGACGATCTCCTCATCGGCGCTCATTGCGGTTGGACGCCGGCCATCGGCGATGGCATCCGCAATGCTCTTCGAGATCCCGGCCTTTAGCGCAATCGGGTAATGATAGGACCACTCGTAGTCCTGGGACCACTCGCGCGAGGTGACGAGGATAACGAGTTCGCTCAGGGTGTTGCCGATCGACGAATGAAAGCGCAGGTAATCCCCCATCGAGCGAGCCAGGTTCATGACGTCGGGGCTGTACATCATCGGTTCAAACGGGCCAAACACAGGCACTTTGCGAGCAGCCAGAAACTCCTCGCTCGCCTGCTTCTGTTCGGCGGTGTATTGGTCGGGCGGGATGGTTGGAAGTCGCTGTTGCGCGAAGGCTTGGGTCGTGATGAGCATGGCGCCTAGCGCGATCAACACAGTCGAACGAGAAATCATGGGGTCTCCTTAGGAATCGGAATGACTTTATGATATTCGCGTCGAGGCAGCGGAAGTCGCTATTGTGCCTTTTTCTCACGACGCGTCTATGCGCCGCCCGGTCTGTTACGTTGCATCAGCGACTCCAGCCGCGCAATAATTTCTTTGGGCAGGCGCCGTTCCTGTGCAATGGCGACGGTATCGCGACCACGGAAATCCGGGATTGACGGGTCCGCGCCGGCGTCGATCAACATATCTAATGTAGTGAGTCGCTTAAGCCGGGCTGCATAGAAAATGGGCGTTTCGCCATGCGCCCTCAGATTAAGCTGGGGTTTTGACTTCAGCAACGCACGACAAAGAACTGCGTCGTCGCGCCATACTGCCGCCCAAAGCGAATAGCTTGCGTTCGCGCCGCGCTTCAGGAGGAACTCGACCAGAGGCAGGTTCTCGCCGCGAGCGACGGCATACCATAGCGGCGTAGCCCGAAAATCGCCTTCATCCTCGTTCATCGGGACTTCTCGTTCGAGCTCCGCGCCGGCTTTGAGCAGGGTCGTGACCGTCTTGATGCCGTTCGGCTCGGCCAGTTGCGCTCTGCTACCGGGTTTGACCGCGCAGGCCCGATGCAAGGCAGTGCGCCCCTGCGGGTCGCTCGCGCCGACAAGGTCGGGCGCCAAGGCCAGGTTCGCGGCGACTGAAGACTCGTCCCACACGCTGGCCGCTGCAAAAAGTTTCGTTCTCGAAGGTTTGCCCATCTCTCGATCCCTAGCTAGGAAGGCTGCACCCGACGCGTAAAGATGTGCCGCGTCACATCGAACGCGACCAGGTTGCCGGCCACCACCAGCACGAGCCCCACCACCGCCAATCCGGTCCACTGATAGCCCTCGAACACGGTCGACGCCGCCAGCGCCACAATCGGAAACAGCACGGTGCTGTAGGCAGCCCGTTCCGGCCCGATTCGCCCGACCAGCATCAGATACGCCGTAAAGCCGATCACCGAGCCGAACACGGCCAGATAGGCGAGCGCGCCCAGATAACGCACGTCCGGCTCGATGGCGAAGGAAAAGCCAGCCAGCGCGCTCCCTATCGTCAATACGCTGGCGCCGATCAGCATCGCCCAGCTATTGGTGGCGAACGGGTGCAGACCCATCGATTGCATCCGGCTCGACAGCAGATTGCCGGCGGAGAAGCACAAGGTGCCGAGAAACGCGATCGCGAGGCCGAACCACACAGCGTGGTCGCCGAGATGTCCGCTCATCTGCTGAAGGAACAGGCAGACAATGCCGACCAGACCCAGCGCCGCGCCGGCAATCGCCCTGGGCTGCAAGGGGCGGCCCATGAACAGGCGTCCGTTGATCGAGTTCAAAAGCGGCGCTGTCGAAAACACCACCGCCACCAGCCCGCTCGGCACGACCTGTTCAGCATAATAAAAGCACAGGAAGTTGACGCAAAACAGCGCCAGTCCCTGCGCGACCAGGTAGCGCCATGCGGCGCGCGGCGGCCAGATCGGACGGCGCATCAGGCGTAGGAGCGCGAACAGCACCAGCGCGGCGATCCAGAACCGCCACGCAATCGATACCGGCGGGGGCACGGACCCAAGCTGCCATTTGATGGCAATCCAGGTAGTGCCCCAGATCAGGACGGTGACGGCGTATAGAACGATATTCATGGCGTGGCCTGCTGCATAAGAAACGGAAACTCGACTATGCCGCAGCAGGCCCCGCTGCACTTGTCCAGGATTGCGCACTTCTTGGCGGCGCCGGACGGCTGGCTCAGACTCCCCCTATACTGACGGTTACCCAATTATCCGATGCATCCCGCTCGTCCCATGAACGCCAGCCCCCCTGCCCCCGCGATGGATTCGACCGAAACGCCGTTCGGGCTTCATTCGGTCTGTCACACGCTGAGCAGCGCGAACGCGAATCTTGACCGGTTTGCGTGGCTGGGCGATCAACTGGCCATCGCGGTGTGGACGCGCGACACCGAGGAAGCCGAGACCGTCTATGACCGGCCCGGCCACCACACGCTCTCATGTTATCTGGACGGCGGCTATCGCACCGAACGGCAGAAAATGCCCGGTCGGTACGGGGCACCTGCGCGGCTTTGCGCGTTGCCCGGCGACCACGAATCGCGCTGGTGGGTTCGCGGCCACATGCATTTCATGCATCTGTACTTCCTGCCCGAACATTTCACGCAACGCGCGGTGCAGGAACTCGATCGCGAGCCACGCGAACTGACGCTCGCCGATCGCACCTATTTCGAAGACGCCCATATCGCGAGCCTCTGTCAAACACTCGCCAATGAAGACTGGCAGGACCCCGACGGCCTGCTGCGTACCAATGAAACCGCGCATCAGGTGCTGAGCTTGCTGCTGCGCGCACAAGGCGTGCGCCGCAGCGATGCATCGCCCAAGGGCGGTTTATCGGTTGCGACCCGGCGGCGGCTGCGCGAGTACATCGAAAACCATCTCGGGCAAACACTCACCCTCGGCGAACTGGCCGGCGTCGCCGCACTATCGGAGTTTCACCTCGCACGCATGTTCCGCACGTCGTTCGGACTACCGCCCGCTGCGTGGATCGCGCAACAGCGGCTCGAACGCGCACGCTCGCTGCTGCGCACCACGGCGCTGCCGCTCGCGCAGGTCGCCGAACAATGCGGCTATGCGAACGCCAGCCATTTCAGCCACCGCTTTCGCGAAAGCGTCGGTGTCGCGCCGACTGCATTCCGGCAGGCCGTCGGGGCTTGATCGCTGCTGCCGATGCGGCTGTCGCCCGGCCAACGCATTCAACCATGCGCGCTTCGTATGCACGCTCCACTAACGGGATGACAGTGAAGATCTGACAAGCCCGACGGCGTCTCAACGCGGACCGCCTTGCGGGGCCGCTTCATCGATTGGCGCTACCACGCCCGCCGAAGCCGCACTGTCCGGAGTCACCCCCACGACAGGAACATTCACAGCCCCACCCGGCATCAACTGGGCATATCTCGGGACAAACACCCACTCCGTGTAGCGCTTCTTTTTCTCGAACCCCTGGAATTTCTTCGGGAAATGCGCGATCTGAATGGGATGGGCCGTCGACGCGCTGTGTATGCCGATGATCCTCTGCCCGTCCAGCCCTTTCACGAGCACCCAATCCGCTTTGCCCGTCATCGGATCCGCGTAGAGCTTGCGCAAGTGGCGCACCGGATTCGGGTAGCGCGGGTCGAGCAGGAGTTCATCGAGCGTGCGCGGTTGCGTCGGTTGCCCCAATGGCGTGGTCTCGGCGTAGTCCAGCAGCGCGCGCTGAAATTCGCCGCCGACGTAAAGCAGTTCCTTCTCGGCCATGCGCCGCTGATAGATCGCGCCGAGCTGAATCGTGCCGGCAGCCGCCACGCCGATGATGGCAATCGAAATCAGCAACGCCAGATACGCGAAGCCCCCTTGCTCCGCACGCGCACGCCCGCTGCCCCGGCGCATGGCTACAG
>NZ_JBAUSA010001062.1:0-4095 GCF_049581465.1 Caballeronia sp.
TCGCACGCCTGATGGTCAATCAGGTGGCCGCCGCCGCTGTTGTGGCCCCGGCACAAGGCGAACCGGACAGCGCAGCGTTCGATGCCGCGCGCACCCGCCTCGCGAAGATTCGCGCGATGCTGGCTGAGATGGGCGCGGCGGCCCACGTCGACAATCTGGATACGCTCTTGTCGCGCGACGCGATGGAGCATCTGCGCCTCGTGGACGACGCGCTGACACGCTCCGAGCTGTACTCGACGCGGTCGGCCAACATGCCCGTGGGCAGTACGCGCACGACTGTCCTGACGGCCTTCGGCATCGCGGATACCGCGGCGCTCGGGGCCTATCTGGATCAGCAGGCCGTGCGCGCGACGGCGCTTGGCAGGCAGGCCGCCGTGTATTTGTCCGCACTCGACACGAGCGATGCCGGGTCGCCGCTCGCGCAGCGCTGGCAAGCTATCGAACGAGATCTCGACCGTTACCAGTTGAAGAACCCGAATAGCAACCTGCTGATGCTGGAGCAGTTCGTGCAGACGGTGGCGGCCGATCCGGGCACCGGAGTCTGTCTGGGCCGCTTCCCGGCGCGGCCGTCCGCCGCGGGCACCGGCGACTACTTCAGCGCGTTGCACGTGCGCTTGTACGACAGCCTGCTTGCGCGCTGCAGCCAGGGATACGTGGGTGAACTGCAGCAACAGTGGAGCGGTTTCTCCGATGCTTTCAACCAGAGCGTCGCGGGGCGACAGCCGTTCGGCGGCCCGGCGCGAGCGGGCAGCGGTGACGCCGGCTCAGCTGATTTCGGCCAACTCGGCCAGACCCTCGAGCGCTACGAGCGTGTCTCGCACATCTTCCAGCAGGCTCGCAACGGTGCAGGCGAACGTGTGCTGTGGGACAACGGCCGGCTACGGCAGTTCATCGACAACTTCGAGCAGGTCGATGCACTGCTCGCGCCGCTCTATCCGGCCAGCAGTGGTGCACCGACGGGCTATGACGTCAGCGTCGATTTCCGCGCTAACCGGTTGGGCGAGATCGCGGCGAACCAGGTGATTGACTGGACGCTCAGGATCGGCGACCAGAGCGTGTCGCTGCACGACGCGCCGCGTGCGTTGCACTGGGAGTACGGCATGCCGGTTTCGCTGGTGCTGCGTTTCGCGAAGGACTCGCCGCTGAATGCGGCCAACGATTCGCAGCAGCGCGCGTTCTCGACTGACGGGCGCACGTTGACCTGGCAGTTCGCCGATCCGTGGGCGCTGATCTCGTTCGTCTCGCAGCAGCGTGTGGCCGATGTGAGCGCGCAGGCAAGTGCTAGCGCACAACTGCTCAAGTTCGATTTCCCGCTCGGCACAACCAGCCCCGCCGACCTTGCACTCCTGCCGAAACAGACCCGCGCACAGCTATTCCTTCGGCTCACGCTGACTGCCGCCGGCAAGAAAACCCCTTTGCCCTGGCCCGCGAGTTTCCCGACCCGCGCGCCTGACTGGAACGCACTATGAAATCACCTTTTTCGTTGAGTACCGAGATCGACCTCAGCGTTGACGCAAGCGCGCTGCTTACGCCATTGCACGGCAGTGATGGTGATGGTGACGGCGCGGGCGTCTCGCTGCGCAGCGATCCGCTCTACCGGCAGATCCAGGACGCGCGGCGCCAGGACGATGCGTCGTTGCCGATGGGTGAATGGGAGCGTCCGCTCGTCAAGGCCGACTGGAAGACCGTGGCCGCATTGTGCGACGAGGCGCTGCGCACGCGCAGCAAGGACTTCCAGTTCGCGGCATGGCTGTGCGAGGCGTGGACCCATCTGCACGGGATCGATGGCCTCGTGGCCGGCACGCGGTTGCTGACCGGACTGGTTGAACGCTACTGGGAGGTTGCCTATCCGAAACTCGAAGACGGCGATACCGACGCGCGCGCCGCGCCGTTTGTGTGGATCAACCCAACCCTTGCGCTTGTGTTGTCGTTGAAGGTGCCGCTGCTCGTGATCGAAGAGCGTGAACCGTCGATGCTTTGCCTTGACGAGTTCCAGCGAGCGATCGGCACACCGGAAGCGCAAGAGGACAACCTGTTGTCGCGCGAGTTGCTCGACCAGCATGTTGCACAGGCCGGCAATCTCGTGGCGCTCGCACGGCTGCGGGATCGCCTCGTCGATGCGCGTGACGCGTGGGACAAATTTGCGCGGCTGGTCGACCTTCGGCTGGAGGCGAATGCGCCGAGCTTCGCGCCAGTCGCCGATGTTTTGGCACGGTTGTCCCGGGCCGCAACCGGATTGATCGGCGAGCATGAGGTGCCGGCGCTCCCGGTGAGCCACGCGCGTGATGAAACATCCGGCCAGTCACTCGATGCGGGTCTCGCCGAGCGCACCGCGACCGCAGAGGCGTCCGCGAGCGCAAGAGCGGTCACGAGTCTCGACGGCATGATCATCGATCGCTCCCATGCGTACCGGCTGCTGGACGACATTGCCGGGTATCTGACGCGTCACGAGCCGCATAGTCCGACACCGTATCTGCTGAAGCGGGCTGTGTCGTGGGAGAGGATGCCGCTCGCGGAACTGATGCGCGAAATCACCCGTCACGATGGCGATTTGACGCGCTACCTCGCGCTGCTCGGACTGGAATGAGCTGCGCTCTTGCTCGTTGGACGACGGTGCTTTCAGCTCGTTGAGATGGTCGACCAACACCGATCTCTTGCGCGCATATTTTATGTTCACAACCCTCAAAAGGATCTCTCATGGGCAGAAAAGGAAAGTTGGAGGTCGTCACACCGGCCGAATTCAGAAGCCGCACCTCGCTGACCTTGAGCAGCCGCAGCGGCTCCACGCTCGCGATGGACAAGGCCTACGACGACTATTACGCCACACACTCGGCAACGGCCACGCGCGTACTCTACCGGCGGCTTACCGAGTACCGGACGGAGCATGGAAACGCGTGGAACCTGTGTGAGCGCAACGCCGTCAGCGGTGGCTTGCTGGAGTATCTGCACAACCTGACGTACCCCGGGGCCTTGAGCCCGGAGAAGGCCCTCGAACTCGACCAAAAAGCGGCGGCCAAAATCCGTGACGAGGAGATTCCGCATGCCCGTTTCGGTGTGCTGTATGTGCTGGCCAACATCAGGCTCCAGATGGACGCCGTGGGGATGGCCCTCGAAGGCGTCGGCGCGATCGGCGGGGCGGTCGGCGTCGGCATGACCACCAATTTCAACGCACTCGGCAGCGCGACGAACGCGGTGCGCGCGGTCCAGAGTGTGCACGGCCAGAACATCAAGGCCTCTCAGATCGCGTGGGCGGGCACCAAGGTGGCGAAGCTCGGCCAGGGGATCGTCGAAGGGATCATGGCGCCGTCGACCAGCGCGCCGAGCACCACCACTCTCGCCGCCGACTTCGCTAACTACCTGCCCTTCAGTGCGGCCGCGCTCGACGGCGTCTCGGCCGGCCTGTCGGAAGTGTGGAACAAGAACAAATACATGGGCGCCGCGGCCTACGCCGGCGCCGGGCTCGTTGCATTGCCGGGGGCGGCGGTCGTCTTGATGGCCGATGCCGGACGAGCGATCTGGGAGAAGTTGAAGAGCGCGTTCAAGTCGCTTGGCGACATGTTGATGAGCGCCTGGCGCAGGCGCTACGACCTCGCCACCGCGGAGAAGCTCGGCATGGCCCTCAAGAAAGCCACCGTCATCGCGATCGACCTCATCATGAAGCACACCGTACCCGTCCTCAGCGGCGCGCTCGACCTCGGCACGGGGCTCGCGCGCACGATCGGCGAGGCCTGCACTCGCATCGCTTCGTGGTCCGATCGCCGCCACATCCGCATCCAGTCCGGCCACCCGCAGGAGATCGCCAATTCGATCGAGCACGAGATGAGCCTGGGCATCTGTGGTGGATTGGTCGACATCCTGAAGGGCGCCGCCAGGGTGGCCGTTGGCGTGTTCCTGCCGGGCCTTGGCAGCCTGGTGTCGGTGGTGATGTCGGCCATCGAATGGCTGATCAAGTTCCTCAGCCGCCTGGGCGAACAACTCGCCGTCGACCAGTTCCTGGTGCGGGCCCGCCAGCTTTATGACACCGAGAAGCGCCGCTCGCGCCTGATCGACGGGGTCTATGAAACCAACACCCAGCAAGGCTCCATCATCACGGAC
>NZ_JBAUSA010001063.1:0-13616 GCF_049581465.1 Caballeronia sp.
GTGTTGACGACCACCTGCATGTCGGCTTTCGTGACCTGGTCCGCATACGCGATCGTGCCTCGATCCAGCGCGATGTCGTGCAAGTGCAGGTTCCACGCGGACGGTTCGGTAGAGTGCTTGAACTTGAGTGTCCAGTTATTGCGGTTGTCCTTGAGCCGTTCCAGATCGACTGATGGATTGATGAGATTAATGGTCGGAATAACGATGTCATGCGCGAGCAGCGGCAGGAGTGCGACCTGGAAATCGATTTCGTCGAGCGTGGCGAAAGACTTTTGCTGGGTCCAGTCCGGGTTCGCCACCTTGATATTTTGCGCGGAAAAGCGCGGCCACGGCACCCAGCGGCGCCAGCCGGTTTCACCCGGTGGCCGCTGCCAGCCGAGCTTCAGGTCGCCGGTGATCTCGAACTGCCGGCCGATGGCTTGCGACACTTTATCGTCGACCCAGGGGCGCGCCCGATTCCAGTCGAATGTCAAAAAGACGATCACGAGTATCGCGCTCAGTACAACCAGAGCAGCAACGAACCACGCGACGATCTTTCCGATTTTCCGGCCAACCGCCATGGTGGCTCCTTCCATTTTTCGTGATTGTCTTGGGCAGCACGTGCCGTGCCCACAACGGACCGGGCTCGCACGCGTCGTGAAACGCGGCTGATGAAGCGGGGCTGATTTATGATTGCGCTTCGAAAACGTCGATGAGCCAACCGCGCGCAATGCCCACAACAACGGACACGCCCCTGCTCCGCGCTACAGGATTAACCCGCTACGACGCCGGGCGCCACAAGGTCTTGCTGCATGCCACCACGTTTGCATTGTCGGGGGGTCAGCGCACCGTTATCACAGGGCCGTCCGGTTCGGGCAAGAGCGTGTTCTTGCGCGTCCTCGCGCTGCTCGATCCGTTCGATGACGGGGCGATCCAATGGCGCGGCCGGCCCGTCACGCCTGCGGAGATTCCCGCGTATCGGCGGCGCGTGGCTTACATCGCGCAGCGTCCCGCCATGCTCGACGGAAGTGTCGAAGACAATTTGCGCTATCCGTTTTCGCTGAAGGCCTATCGCGATGTCAGGTTCGATCGCGGCCGCGCCGTGCAGCTGGCGAACCATGCGGGCCGTGGGGCCGATTTTCTCGATAAGTCCGCGAGCGACCTGTCGGGGGGAGAAGCGCAGGTGGCGGCACTGATTCGTGTGTTGCAAGTCGAGCCCGATGTCCTTCTCCTGGACGAACCGACTGCATCGCTCGATCCCGATTCGGCACTTCAGATAGAAGCACTGGTGAACGCGTGGTTCGACAAAGGCCGCGCCGAGCGGGCGAGCATCTGGGTGTCGCACGATCCGGCACAGGCCAAGCGCGTGGGCGAACGCCAGATGGTGATGACGGCAGGCGTACTGACATGACCGGCTATCAGAGCCTGAGTTTGATCGATATCGCCATCGCGGCGGCGCTGATCGTGGTGAACGGCGCGTTATCGGTGGCGTTGAAGCTCGATCTGGAGCGCAAGCTTGCGATTGCCGCGGTGCGCACCGTCGTGCAATTGCTGGCGATCGGCTATGTGCTTGGCTGGGTGTTCCAGTTTGCGCGCTGGTATGTCGTGTTGCCGTTGATGGTGCTGATGACGTTGATAGCTGGCATTGCGGCATCGGATCGGGGACGGCGCACGTATGCCGGTCAACGGATGGACAGCATCGCATCCATATGGGTGAGTTCGTGGCTGGTTGCAGCCGTGGGATTGTTCGTCGTGATCCGCATTCACCCGTGGTACGAGCCGCAATACGCGATACCGATCCTTGGCATGATCCTGGGGAATACCTTGACCGGGGTGTCGTTGGGAATTGAACGGATGACCGAAGAATTGACATCGCGACAAGGCGTAGTGGACATGTCGCTGGCGCTCGGTGCGACCCGATGGGAAGCGGCGCAGGGACCGGCGCGCGCAGCGGTTCGAGCCGGGATGATCCCGACGTTGAACCAGATGACGGTGGTCGGATTGGTGAGTCTGCCAGGCATGATGACAGGACAGGTGCTGGCGGGCCAATCGCCTTTACAGGCGGTTCGATATCAGATCGTGATCATGTTTTTCATCGCGGCCGCCTCGGGACTGGGAACGGTAGGCGCCGTGTTGCTGACGTACCGGCGACTGTTTTCGCCGGAGCACAGGTTCATGGCGGCAAAGCTTGTGGAAAGACCAAGGCCGAAGAAAAAATAAGAGCGTCGCCAGACGGATACCGGCGACCAGCGAAAAGAGGCGCCCTCACCCCTTGGCCACCAATATCGCTAGCCAGCCATATCGAGGCGTTTTTTCATCGCAGCGGTGATGCGTTGCCGGATCTTGGCGTAGCCGGCCCATGGATCGGCTTTGAGCGTATCGAGCCGCTCGGGCAGGTTGCCGATGTTCCACTGATCGCCGCTCGTGGTGGCGTCGAGCTCGTCCCAGCCGATCGGCACCGATACGCCCATGCCGGGGCGCGCCCGCAGCGAGAACGCGGCGACCGTGCTCGCGCCGCGGCCATTGCGCAGATAGTCGATAAAGATCTTGTCCCGCCGGTTCTGTTTGCCCATTTTCGCGGAGAAGTACTTGGGCAGCGTGCTTGCCATGTGCTGTGCGATCGCTTGCGAAAACGCCTTGACCTCGTCCCAGCCGGCTTGTGGCGTGAGCGGGACAACGACATGGAGACCTTTGCCGCCGCTGGTCTTGCATACCGATTTCAGGCCGAGTTCGTCCAGCAAATCGCGCGTAACGCCTGCCGCTTCGATCATGCGACTCCAGCCAACACCCTCGCCGGGATCGAGGTCGAATACCATGCGGTCGGGCTTCTCGAGCTTTGACGCAAGCGCGTTCCACGTGTGCATTTCTATCGTGCCCATTTGCGCTGCGCCAACCAGCGCGCCAGCGTTCTCGATCGTGATGAGCGCGGGATGCCCCGGATCGATGCCGGGATGTTGCGTCACGTTCGGAATCGTCAGCTTCTGGCTGTGCTTCTGAAAGAACAGCTCCCCGCCGATATCCCCGGGCGCCCGCACGAGAGACACCGGCCTGTCTTGCAAATGCGGCAGTATCCACGGCGCTACAGCTTCGTAGTACGACACAATATCGAGCTTGCGAACACCCGTGGATGGATCGATCACGCGATCCGGATGACTGATCTTGACGCCCGCGACTTCGACACCGGCAGTCTTCATCTTCGTCGTCCCTCCCTTCGTTTGATCGCCCTTCGACACCACCTTGCTCGTCGGCTTCGGCTCCTCACGAACAATCTGCCGCGCCGGTTTATCGACTCTCAAACTGACAAACGATGCTTGTCGCACGATTTGCTCCGATGTCCATTCGCTGAAATTGCACTCCGCAACGAGCTCCGGCTTGACCCAGTGAACCGCGGTTCGGCTGCGCTCCTTGGGCGCTGCAGCGAACGGCATCGTCTTGACCTCGCGCGTATCCAGTTCCTTCTTCACGTGGCGCAGGGTGGATGCGTCAAAGCCGGTCCCCACGCGACCCGCGTATTGCAGCTTACCGCCCGTGTCGTAGACGCCCAGCAACAGCGCGCCGAACTCGCCTCGACTCCCCGACGGCTCCGAGTACCCGCCAATCACAAACTCCTGCCGACGCCGGCACTTCAACTTGATCCAAGAACTGCTGCGTCCGGACGAGTAACGACTATCGCGACGCTTGCCGATAATTCCTTCGAGCGCCATATCACACGCGCTTTTCAGCAGATCGCCCGCCCTGAAGTCAAAGTCATCGGAAAAGCGCAGCGCGTCTTCATCGAGCGGCTCAAGCAGCGCTTTCAGGATTGCGCGGCGCTGCACCAGCGGCACATCGCGCAGGTCATAGCCGTTCAAGTAAGGGATATCGAAAAAGTAGACCGAAATGTCTTCCGGACGGTTGGCATCGAAGGCGTTTTGCAGCTTCTGGAAGTTCGGCAAGCCCCTGTCGTCAAGCACGACCGCTTCGCCATCGAGCCATGCGGTTTCCACGGCGAGATCGTTCAGGGCCTTTACTTGGTCGGGAAACTTATCGGTCCAGTCGTGACCGTTGCGGGTAAAAAACCGCGTCGGCGCGCCTTTCGCGTTCCGGTCGATGCGAACCAGCACTCGATAACCATCGAACTTTATTTCATAGGACCACTCATCGCTCGACGGCGCGGCATCCACTAACGTCGCGAGTTGCGGTTTCAGCGCCGCCGGCAGCTTCGCACGCACCGCGTGCTGAATGGCCGGATGGTCCGCCAGTACGCGCAGGGATTCGGCGTTGCGAGCGACCACGATGTCCGGCCGCGGCCGCTCCGGGATCTTGCCCTGGTCCTTCTCCGCAAGCCGCTTCACCGGCGGTGCGGGCTTGGCCGATCTTGTCGATTTGGGCGCAGCCTTGCGCGTACCCGGCTCGCGTACTGCACCGTTCTTGTCGCGTGCCCCGAGCGAATCGCTCATCACACTGCCCGGCTCCTTTAGCAGTACGTCGTACTCGGCTTCGTTGCGCGCTTCGTCGTCGCGCTCCTTGATCAGAAGCCACTGCTCCTTGTCGCCGCTGCCGCGCATGTTGCTGCGCACAAGGGTCCAGCCGCCTCGCAATTTTTCGCCATGCAGTACGAACTTGAGCTTGCCCTTCGCGTAGGTTTCGCGAGCGTCGTCGAGCGTTCCTGCCTGCGGTTCCCACGTCCCCCGATCCCACACGATCACGCTACCCGCGCCGTAGTTCCCTTCGGGGATATCGCCTTCGAACGAGCCATAATCGATCGGATGATCTTCGACATGCACGGCCAACCGCTTCACCGATGGATCCAGGCTCGGCCCTTTTGGCACAGCCCATGACTTCAGCGTGCCATCCAGTTCGAGACGGAAGTCATAGTGCAGGCGACGCGCGTCGTGTTCCTGGATGACGAATGACAGCGCGGCCGCTCCGGCCTTCTTCGCCCGGCGCTTCGCCGCTTGTTGTCCAGACGGCTCCGGCGTCTGAGTGAAACGCCGCATGCGCTGGTAAGTGTCGAGTTTGTCGGCCATCGACGAATCGCCTCCTCTCTGATGCGCGGCCGCCTCGGATCAAGGCAAGGGGTTCAACTCAAGGTGCCGACGCAAAGGACCGCTAACAAGTCACGCGCGCTTCCTGCGTGTCGTCTTGCGAGCGGGCTTTGCAGCCCGTTCTTCCCCAGCGGCGTGCGAAGCGTCATCGCTCGCCGTGGCGCGTCTTGCGGGCTTGCCCTCCTTCAAACTGCGCTTGAGCAATTCAGAGAGATCGATAATCTCCGCCGATGCCTTGCGCGTCCCCGCGTCCTCCACGTCCGAGACTTCCGCAGTCTTGCCTTCCCGCACTTTCTTATCGACCAGCGCCATGATGTCGTCACGGAAGGTGTCGTGATAATCCTGTGGGTTCCAGGCGCCGCTCATGTCGTCGATCAGGCGCTGCGCCATGTCCAGTTCCTTCGCCGATACCCCGGCTTTCTTCGGATCTTCGGCAGGAAATTTGAACGCGTCGAAATCCCGTACTTCGTCGGCCCAGCGCAACGTGTTCAGCGCGAGCGCCGGACCGACCGGGATCAGCGCGGCGAGGTGCTGCTTGTTGTGCAGCACGACGCTTGCGATCCCGACTTTTCCCGATGCCTTGAGCGCGTCGCGCAATAGCGCATACACCTTCTCGCCTTTACGATCGGGCGCGAGATAGTACGGTGTATCGAGAGAGAGAAACGAGATGTCGGGCGCTTCGACGAAGGTGAGAATATTGACCGTTTGCGTCGATTCAGGATTGGCGGCGCGGATTTCCGCGTCGCTCATCACGACGTACTTGCCCTTCTCGTATTCAAAACCGCGCACGATATTTTCGCGCGTGACCTCTTTGCCGGTTTTCTTGTTGATCTGCTTGTAGCCGATGGGATCCATCGAGCGCTTGTCGAGCAGGTTGAACCCGACGCTCTCCGATTGCGTCGCCGGATAAAGCTGCACGGGGACATGGACCAGCCCGAAGCTGATCGCGCCTTTCCAGATCATGTGCGCCATGGCCTTCCTCGCTGCAACCCGTTGGATCGACGCGCCGCAGCGGCGCGTCCTGATCGTCGGGCCGCAGGAAACGTGCCACAGAGTAAGCGTTGTTCTTAAAGGCTTACTTGCGGCTGGCGCTGACCACGAGTTGAGTGCCGTCGCTGAGCGTCACGGTTTTGGCCGTGCCGCCGGTAGGCATCGTGAAATGGATCATCTGACTGAAGGCGTTATCGACAGGACATTGAAGCTTCTTGCCGTCAACCGTCACCGACGTTGCACCGTGCGGCGTGTGCGCCTGGAAACTCAACTGGATATCGGCGTCGCCGCGACTCGCGACGACGGCGGCAAAGCGAATCTTCACCTGGCGCACGGTCGTGCCGCTGGCGTTACGAATGGACTCCACGTTCGGGCATGCATCCGGCACGTTCTGCGCGCCTCCAGCGGGCGTGCTTTGCCAGGTGAAGTCGTCAGTTTGACCCGAGCGGATCGTACGCGTTTCCTGCGCGCTACCCCATGTCTTCGAGGTCATCTTGACCGTGTATTTGATCGGACCGTCATAGGCCACTTCCGACAGTTCCTTGATACCGGGCGTTGCATGGACCGACGCTGTTGCAACCCATGCAACCAGCGCCACCATCGCGAACAAACGCGGCGCGCGGTTCCCCTTCCTGCGTACCCGACGAACAAGACCAGATTGATCGATCATGCAATGGCACCTCCGTTTGCAGCCATGCTTGCAACCATCACACGGGAAGGCAGGCCGTGCCGGAGCGGCTCGAACCCGCTCACGGATATTCAGTCTAGCCTGAGTGGCGCCGCGGGTTGCTCATGGGAAACCCGTGGCGCATGGCCGCAATCGATCTTCACGCCATCACGTCTCGTCAAAATCCCGTCATGACGAGCTTGCCGATCGAGCGGCCTTCTTCCAGCAGCCTGTGCGCCTCACGCAGGTTGATGGCATCGATCTTACCGAGATCGCGGCCGAGTGTCGTCCTGATGACGCCATCGTCCACCAGGCGTGCGATCTCAGTCAGCAACTTGTGTTGTTCAATCATGTCCGGCGTGCCGAACATGGACCGCGTGAACATGAATTCCCAATGAAAGCCGGCACTTTTCGCTTTCAGTAATTCGACCGGGAGGGGTTCTGCGTTTTCCACGATCGAGCAGATCGTGCCCTGCGGCGCAATGACTTCAGCAGCGGCGGGGAAATGTTTATCGGTATCGTTGAAGATCAGCACATAGTCAACGGTGTCAAAACCCGCCGCCTTCAACTGTGCGGGGACATCGCCGAAATGGTCGACGATATGATCCGCGCCCAGCTCGGTCGCCCACTTCGCCGATTCCGGCCGCGACGCCGTTGCGATCACCTTGAGCCTGGCCACCTTCTTGGCGAGCTGGATACCGATGGAACCGACACCGCCCGCGCCGCCCACGATCAGTACCGACTTGCCTTCGTCGCGGCCCTCAACCGATACGCCCAGCCGGTCGAACAGCGCTTCCCAGGCGGTGATCGACGTCAGCGGCAACGCGGCAGCGTTCGAGAAATCAAGGGTCTTGGGCTTCACCCCGACGATTCGTTCGTCGACCAGATGAAACTCGCTGTTGGTCCCGGGCCGCGTGATGCTGCCCGCATAGAAAACGTGATCGCCAGGGCTAAACAAGGTCACGTCCGGGCCAACGGCTTCCACTACACCCGCCGCGTCCCAGCCAAGCACGCGGGGCGTCGTTTCGACCTTGTCCTTGGGCGCGCGCACTTTGGTGTCGACCGGATTCACCGCGATCGCTTCTATTTTCACGAGCAAATCGTGTCCGGCCGGCACCGGTTTGTCGATCTCGATGTCCATCAGGGAATCCGGATCGGAAATGGGCAGGTAACGCGTCAGGGCGATGGCTTTCATGGTCGGCTCCAAAAGATTCGGGAAATGATCGGGCGATGCTAATGCATGGCCCCAATGGTAGCGACGTGCGGCTTCCCGTAAGACCGTCATAATCACAGAAACATTCTTTTGAAGAAACAGATAATGACCGACCCTGGCTCGCGCGCTTCGAACGCCCGACTTGATTTGCTCGATGTCGCCCTCTTCGTGCGGGCGGCGGCGTTGTCGAATTTATCGGCGGCGGGACGGGAATTCGGTCTGTCCGCAGCCGTCGCAAGCGCTCGGCTTGCACAACTCGAACGCCAGCTCGGCGCGCGCCTTTTGCATCGCACCACGCGCCGGATCAGCCTTACCCAGGAAGGCGAAGTGTTCGCCGAGCGCGCCCGCGAACTGCTCGACGCAGCGGACGCCGCGCGCGCATCGGTCGGACATGCGTTCGAGCAACCGCAAGGACGTCTGCGCGTAAGCATGCCTTCATCGCTCGGGCGCCAACATGTATCCGCCGTCATTCCCGAGTTCTTGCGGCGGTATCCGGGAGTCAGTCTCGACTTGCACTTAAGCGATGAAGTCGTCGATCTCGTCGATAAAGGTCTCGACCTCGCCGTGCGCCTCGGCGCGCTTGCGGACTCGACACTGGTCGCCCGCAAACTGGCGACCAACCGGCGCGTACTCTGCGCGTCGCCCGCCTATCTCGAACGCTTCGGCATTCCGCGACATCCGCTCGATCTGGCACAGCACGAATGCGTCGTACTGTCGGACCAGAGGAACTGGGCATTCGTCACGCCGGCCGGTGTGGTCGATGTGCGCGTCTCTGGCCGCCTGGTCACGGACAACGGCGAGGTAATCCGCGATGCACTCGTCGCGGGTTTTGGCATCGGCGTGAAGTCGACATGGAGTGTGGCGCCCTTCCTGCATAGCGGCGAACTCGTATCTGTGCTGGATAACTATCCGCTAGCGGAAACGGTCGCAATCTGGGCGGTGTATCCAAGCCGCGTGTTCGTCCCGCCAAAGACCACGGCCTTCATCGATTTCCTGATCGGTCATTTTGGCGATCCGCCCTATTGGGATGTCGATCCGCAGCGCGTGAAGCGCTAGAGCTCCTGACTAGCGCACCACCACGGGTGCCTTAACAAACCCGCGAAACCGTGCCCGCGCCGCCCGCACCGGTGTTTCTGCCAGCCGATACCCCGGGAACCGCCCTACAAGGCGTCCGATCGCGATACGCGCCTCCAGTCGCGCCAGCGACAACCCCGCGCACTGGTGAATGCCGAATCCGAACGCCAGATGCCGGTTCGGTTCACGAGCAATATCGAAGAGATGGGGTGCTTCAAACTGTTCAGCGTCCCGATTCGCGGCACCGATGCAAAGCGTCACCGGCGTGCCACGCTGCACCGCCACCTCGCCAATGTGCGTGTCCGTGGTCGCAATCCGGTTGCCAAGCTGGTTTGAACTCTCGAAACGCAAACACTCCTCAATCGCTGTCTCGATCAACCCGGGATCGGCCGATAATCGCGCCCGGTGTCCCGGCCATTGAGCCAGCAACACGACGCCATTGCCAATCAGGTTGGTTGTCGTCTCATGACCCGCATTCAAAATGAAGATGCAGTTGTGCAGCAATTCGGCTTCGTCCAGGCGGTCCCCCGCCGCCTCACCCTGGATCAGCCGCGTGAGCACGTCGTGCTGCGGATCGCCCGGACGCGCTCGACGCCGCGCGACAAGTTTCACGAGGTAATCGATAAAATCCCCCACCGCGCGATTGCCGCGTGTTTCCTGTTCGTCCGTAAGCGTGGGTTCGAGCGCGCCGAGGATCGCGAGCGACCATTCACGCAATGGCCCACGTTCGTCATGTGGCACGTCGAGCAAATTTCCAATGACTTCCACGGGAATCGCCGACGCAAAATCATCGATCAAATCCATCTCGCCGCGCGCCTCTGCGTGGTCGAGCAAACCGTCGACCAGATTCACCAGCCCCGGCTCCATCGCGGCGATCGCGCGCGCTGTCAGCGCCCCGGCAATCAATTTACGCACGCGCGTGTGGCGCGGCGGATCGTTGAAAACGAGGCTGGTCGTGTGATGGGCGAACAACGGCGTGTCAGCGCCATACTTCGCCCCGAACTCCACCGTCTTGTCGGAGCTAAACGTCTTTGGGTCGCGATACACCGCCTGAACGTCGCGGTATCGCGTGAGGAACAGCGAGCCATCGGCCATTTGCTTGACCGGCTCATGCGTTCGCAACGCGTCATAGACCGGATAGGGATCGGCGTAGAACGAGGCGTCGAGCTTGCGCAGGTCGAAGGCCCGCGCGATGTCGGTCGGGGTCATGCGAGTCTCCATCGATTTTTTCGTGTAGCGATGATAACGGCGTGCGGGCCAGGCGCCATCGGCTGCGACCATTACAATGTCGCACCGTCAGCCCATTTTCAGAACTCGTGCGCCCGTCATGAACCTCGTCATCCAAAGTCCCGAACCGATCGCCGATTCGCATGTCAAGCCGCTTACGGCGCTCGCCCGCGCTAAACGAATCGATCGCGACGCAGCCGGTCACGTGTTGCGTCTCACGGATGCAGAACCGTTGCAGCGAGCCGATATCGACGCCTATTGCGGCACGCATCGCCTCGATTACGCGTTCATCGATCCCTCACTGCGGCTCGCCGACTTCGGCCTGGTCGCGATGGACATGGATTCGACCCTGATCACGATCGAATGTATCGACGAGATTGCCGATTTTTGCGGGCTGAAGAACGAGGTCGCGGCGATCACGGAAGCGTCGATGCGCGGCGAGATCAAGGATTTCAACGAGAGCCTGACGCGTCGCGTCGCGTTGCTCAAAGGGCTCGACGCAAGCGCGCTGGACCGCGTATATGAAGAACGGCTGCGCTTGTCGCCGGGTGCCGAGACGATGCTCGCCGGCGCTCGCGCGGCGGGCATGAAGACGCTGCTGGTTTCCGGAGGCTTCACGTTCTTTACTGAGAAGCTGAAAGCGCGTCTCGGACTGGATTTCACGCGCGCGAACACGCTCGAGATCGTCGATGGCAAGCTGACTGGCAAGGTGGTCGGTGAGATCGTCAACGCCGAAGTGAAAGCGCGCACGTTACGCGAAACCTGCGCGCAGCTCGGTATCGATCCGAGTCGGGCAATCGCGATGGGCGATGGTTCGAACGACCTGAAGATGATGGCGGCGGCGGGCTTGTCGGTGGCGTTCCGGGCGAAACCGGTGGTGCGCGAGGCTGCGTCGCTCGCGTTGAACTTCGTGGGACTGGATGGCGTGTTGCGGTTGTTTTGACGCTGGCGGCGGGTTCGCGTTCACGTGGCGAACACGCGCCGACGCGAAGCCGCCCAAGAACATCAGCCTGCCGTTAATCCCGCCAATGCCTGCTCAAGATCCGCGCGCAAATCCGCCTCGTCCTCCAGACCGATATAGAAGCGCACCAGCACCCCTTCGTGCGGCCATTTTACTGCCGTGCGCATTGACTTCATTCTGTAGGGCATGGCGAGACTGTTCGCGCCGCCCCAACTCCAGCCAATCGCGAAGTTATCCAGCGCCTCCACGAACGTATCGATTTGCGTCGCGCTGTAGCGCTCGTCGAAGACAACTGAAAACAGCCCACCCGCACCGGTAAAGTCGCGTTCGAAGAACTGATGACCCGGGCAATCGGGCAACGCGGGATGCAACACCGCCGCAATCTCGGGCCGCGTCTTCAGCCAGCGAGCAAGCGATAACGCGCTCCGGTCGTGCGCTTCGAAGCGGATTTTCATCGACGGGAGACTGCGCAGGACCAGCGAGCAATCGTCCGACGACACCCCTAGCCCCTGCCGCATCCGTGCGCGCTTCAATTCCAGGTGCACGGCTTTATCGGCGGTGATGGTCGCGCCCATCAGGAGGTCGCTGCCACCGGACTGATACTTGGTAAGCGCCTGCACCGAAATGTCGACACCGTGGTCGAACGGCTTGAACGCGAGACCGGCGGAATACGTATTGTCGATGGCAGTCAACACGTGGCGCGCACGCGCGACGGCCGCAATAGCCGGCACGTCCTGCACTTCCATCGTCACGGATCCGGGCGCTTCAAGCCAGATCAGCTTCGTGTTGGGCTTGATCAGCGCATCGATTTGCGCGCCGATCATCGGATCGTAATAGGTGACTTCAAGCCCGAAATCGGCGGCCAGCCAGTCGGCGTGTTCCCGATTGGGCGAGTAAGCGTTGTCCGGGATCAGCACGTGATCGCCGGCTTTGACAAATGCAAAATACACGTTCGATATCGCCGACAACCCCGACGGCTGCAACAGCGCGTGCTTGCCCCCTTCTATCACGGCGAGCCGCTGGGCCAGCGCAAGCGACGTCGGCGTGGCGTGCAGGCCATACCGCCATTGCGAGTCGTCAGTCCAGACGACCGCACGCATGGTAGCGAGATCCGGAAAAACAACCGTCGAAGCACGTGCGACCGGCACTGAAAACGAATCGAAACCGGGCGTGAGCTGATCTTCCGGATGAACGATGCGGGTCTGCAAGCTGCGCGTATCGGGGGGGTTGCTGGAATCGGTCATGAAGTGTCCTGCTTGATTTTTTGGCTTGGGATAAGTGGCGCGTGAGGTGCTTGAGGTGCCTTCGCGGGCGATCGAACTACTCGCCAATTGTCACGTTACTGGTTCCACCCACCGCGTTCGGAGGCGGCTGAACCGCAGCAGGCGGCGCGGGTTCGAGCGAAGGTGCCGCTTGTGAAGGCGCCGCTTGCGAAGGTGATTTTGGCAACTCGGCGCCTGCGACTGCAGGACGAAGCTCGAACGGCAAAGGATTGGAATCGTCGGCGTTCAGGCGCTCGCCGGAGATGCTGCCATCGGCCGCAAATTTACCGACCCAGTTTCCGGTGATGTGCGTGCCGTCGTTCGACTCCTCGATTTCGAGCGTATCGCCTTCACGGTCGCCAGCGACCAGAATGACCGCCGGACTTCCCGCAAACCGGTATTCGCCGTGGACGCCGGACGCTTCGTCGGTCTTGGCGCCGATCTTCATCTCGATCTGCTTGCCACCCAAGGTGCCGATATACACCGGAAAGTGGGCGTATTCCGGGTTCGGCGTCAGCGGTTTGGCGGGTGGCAACGCCAAGGTTTCGATCGCGTCATCCGTGCCGTGCGCGCGCAGGCCGTCGTCCGATGTGCCATGCGCGCGAGTGGCGGACACCACTTTGGAACCATCGGGCGGCATCGCGGAATTGCATCCCGCCAACAACGACAGCGCGAGCGTGCAAACGCTAAAAGCCGCCCTTCTCATTTGAATCATCGATAACGTCCCATGCTTTGCCTGCTTGATCAAATGCGCTCGAAGATCGCCGCGATACCCTGCCCGCCGCCAATGCACATGGTTACCAGCGCGTAGCGTCCGCCCACGCGCTGGAGCTCGTACAGCGCCTTCACGGTAATCAACGCGCCGGTCGCGCCGATCGGATGGCCAAGCGAAATGCCTGAACCATTCGGGTTGACCTTGGCGGGGTCGAAATTCAATTCCTTCGACACCGCGCACGCCTGCGCCGCAAACGCCTCGTTGGCTTCGATCACATCCAGGTCGCCGACGCTCAGTCCCGCGCGCTCCAAAGCCTTGCGCGAGGCAGGAATCGGGCCAATGCCCATGTACTTCGGATCGACGCCCGCGTGTGCGTACGCCACGAGCCGCGCGAGCGGCGTGGCGCCGCGTTGCTCCGCCACGCTGCGTTCCATCAGCACGACAGCCGCGGCGGCGTCGTTGATCCCCGACGCGTTACCGGCCGTCACAGTGCCGTTTTCC
>NZ_JBAUSA010001064.1:0-8465 GCF_049581465.1 Caballeronia sp.
AAACGAAGCAAAGAAACGCGTTTTAACCGCCAACATTTAAGTGTCCACAACATACACTTCAGGTTTTTGGCCCGAACGTAGCACGGCCCCAAGCATTTAACCCGCAGTCGAACACCCCCCTCAAACTTAAACCGCGCGCACACGCTTCGCCTCGAAGGCCCCCATCCCGTTGCCAGTTTCAGTAATATCAGCCGTTTCGATTCCGCCCTCGCCTCCTTCACTCAGTAAGTTTTTCTCCCCACCCGCTAAAGAACGCCCCGTTCCCGCCGTAAAAGTATGGGATATCTCGCTGGGTCCCAACCCTGATTCAATTAAAAAACCGATTTGTTCCCTTCCCCTCACATGATCCTGCGCGTCCTCATTCAAACTGCAGTCTGCGCCGCTCTCGTGATGGCAAACGGCGAACAACTGTCCAGTGCAACCACATTGATCAGCGACCTTAAGGTATCCCTCATCATCGCCGACCATTGCGCTATCTCGACGGAAACAGGCACACCATCGGTCCGCTGCGATGGCTCGAATGTCTATCGCGTCTACGAGAACGCCCCCTCAGCCGTGGTGCCAGTCTCGGAAAACGAAATCAAACCCTACGCGTCGAAATCGATAACCCCACTCGCGTCCGCCGCCCCGCACCAAAAAATCCAAATCGCGTTTTAGAACGCACCGGGCCCGCCAAGCGCCAGTAGCCACATTCGGGTCCCAACATTCACGCGCCGGTCAACGCGCTGCATCAATGCAACGCTCACGCCATCAATCTGCAAATTATCGATACAGCCTGCGCCACGCCTATCGGCGCGACGGCACAATGGATACCTGCATGCGCTCCCCCCATGCGGAAAACGTGCGCGGCCCCTGCGCTCCCGGCCGCTGTCCAGCACCTGGCGATCAAGACATCATGAACAACGTCCTCAGTATCCAGTCCCACGTGGTGTTCGGCCACGCAGGCAACAGTGCGGCGGTCTTCCCGATGCGTCGCATGGGTATCAACGTCTGGCCGCTCAACACCGTCCAGTTCTCCAATCACACGCAATACGGACGCTGGACCGGCAGTGTGGTGGACTCGGACGAACTGACACGCGTAATAGAAGGAATCGGCGCAATCGGCGTGCTGTCGCGCTGCAACGCGGTACTGTCGGGCTATCTCGGCACACCCGACCAGGGCCGCGCAGTCGTCGAAATCGTCCGGATGGTGAAAGCCGTCAACCCCAAAGCGTTCTTTGTCTGCGACCCGGTAATGGGCGCGACCGGCGACGACACCGTCGAACCGGGGATTCAGGAATTTCTCGTCAGCACAATGCCCGAGATCGCCGATGTCATGACGCCCAATCACGCTGAACTGCAGAAGCTGACGGGCCGCACCATCGAGACCGTGGAGGAAGCGGTCACGGCGTGCCGCGAATTGATCGCGCGCGGCCCGCGAACCGTACTGGTCAAGCACCTCATCGACAGAAACAGTCGGGCCGATGCGTTCAACATGCTAGCCGTCACCCGAGCGCAAGCCTGGTTCGCACAGCGGCCGCTGTATCCGTTCGCACGCCACCCAGTCGGCGTTGGGGACCTGACAAGCGCGGTATTTCTCGCCCGCACATTGCTCGGCGATTCGCTGCGTGACGCGCTGGAACACACGCTTGCAGCCATCAACGCCGTCGTAAAGACCACCTACGAAGCCGGGCGCTATGAACTGGAAATCGTCGCCTCGCAAGACGAAATCGTCAATCCGACCGATCGTTTTCCAGCCCTCGCCGTGACCGCCGAATAGCCTTCGCACGGCGCGTGCGCGCTCTTCTCCGGGACCAGCAATTGCTGCCTCCACTTTGCTTCCTGCCGATGGCGGGCGCCATGCAGTGCATCGCCGGTTTCCCTCAGCGCCGAATCGCCTGGCAATTTCCTACTAGCGTTAACCCGTCCAGCCCGCCCCGAATTGATCAGCACTGCGTTTCAATTTGACCGCAATATAGACAGCACCAGCAGGGCTCTTAGGGCCAGGCATCGCCGGCAAGCAAAGGAATCTGATGAAGCAAATCAAGGTGGACGTAGCGATTATTGGGGCTGGGACGGCGGGAATGGCGGCGTATCGCGCGGCGCGTTGCGCCGGCAAGCACGCGGTTCTGATCGAGGCGGCCGAGTTTGGAACAACGTGCGCTCGCGTCGGCTGCATGCCGTCGAAGCTGCTGATCGCTGCGGCAAACGGCCTGCATGACGCGAAAGCGCAGGCGGCGCGGGGTATCGAAGGAACGCACGCGCTCGGGGCAAACGGCGAGCATGTGCTGGCGTATGTCCGCCACGAGCGCGATCACTTCGTCAAAGGTGTGCTGGACGAAATCAAGTCGCTTCCTCAGGACACGATCATTCGCGGACAAGCGCGTTTCGAGTCGCGCAATGTGCTTCTGATAGACGATACGCTGCGCATCGACGCGGCCAGCGTAGTGATCGCGACCGGCTCGGCATCGTTCATTCCGGATGATTTAAAGGTCTTCGGCGACCGCCTGATCACCAGCGACACTGTCTTCGATCTCAAGACTTTGCCCACGCGTTGCGCAGTATTCGGTGCTGGACCCATCGCGCTCGAACTCGGTCAGGCGCTGGCGAGGCTGGATGTCGACGTGTTCATGTTCGGCCACGACAACAAGGTGGGCGCGCTAACCGACACCCCGGTACGGGACAAGCTGATAGAAGCGTTGCAACAGGAATTTTATCTCGACCCTGACGCGAAAATCTTCGAAAAGTCGATGCAGGACGGCGAACCCATCATTCGCTTCCGGGCGCTCGATGGCGAAGAACGCACGGAACGATTCGACCTTGTACTCGTAGCAACGGGCCGAAGACCCGCGCTGGCATCGCTACATCTGGAAAAGACGGGCATCTCGCTCAACGAGAAAGGTGTCCCGCTCTTTGACGAACGCTCGATGCAATGTGGCGACAGCAGTATCTTCATCGCGGGTGATTGCGACGGCACTCGCCCATGGCTCTGCGATGCGGCGGATGAAGGCGAACTCGCCGGCGACAATGCCGCACGTTTTCCCGACGTTCAGTGTCCCAAACGAAAAGCTCCCTTCTCCATCGTATTCTGCGAGCCGCAAATTGCAGCCGTGGGCGCGTCCTATGAGGACCTCAAGAAGCAAAGGACCGTAACGGGATCGGTATCGTTTGAAACGCAGGGGAGAAGCCGCGTATTAAGGCAGAACCGCGGGCTGCTTCACGTCTACGCGCACGCAGCGACCGGTAAGCTGCTCGGCGCGCAGGCATGCGGACCAACAGTCGAACATCTTGGTCACCTGATCGCCTGGGCGTTGCAGCTCGAGCTTACCGTCGATGAAATGCTCAAGCTGCCCTTTTACCATCCCGTGGTCGAGGAAGGATTGCGAACCGCGCTGAGAGAAGCACAACAGAAAATATCCGATGCAGCCGCTAAGGCGGTGGCCATACTGCCGACAGCGGCGGGGTGTTGATTCAACGCCTCGAAATATAAAAGTCAGATAAAGCAGAAAAATAGAAAAAGCCCATTCACGCACGACGCGCAAATGGGCTCTTTAGTGCTGCGAGACCCTTGATAGAGCGAACGCTTACATCCCGTATTGCAGCGCAACGTCAAAGCCCAGCACGACCACTGACGCGAACACGCCAAGCAGCAGGTTTCCGACGCGATGTTCGAAATCGCGGTGCTTGGTCAGCCACGCAGCGGCCAGGAACGCTACCTCCAGGATGACCTGAATGGCAAATACGGCCAGCATGAGCGCAAATTCGTAACCCATGGAACTAAAGTTCGCGAAGTTGAAACCATTCACCGCGACCCAGGACCCCACGCGCCACATCTCGTACACCAGCAACAACAGTGGGAACAAGTAACTGGCCACGTACGTAGGCATCGTGGCGTGCCGCAATTCCATATGAAAATGACGAGTGGTTTGCATAACGCTCTCCTTGATCCTTGGCTCCAGCTCACGCTGGAATTAACTATCCAAAACCGCTACGACTTCGTCATCTATTTAATTACTTGACGGAGTCATGAACGTCGTGCTTTGAGAATAGGCCAAAATTAAGGAAAGCGAATCCTCGTATTCCCCATGTTGTCCATGTGGCATGGCGTAGCAGCCGATCATGCTGCGGCGCAGCTTAAACGCCAGCATAAAAGGCAGGGTCCGCGAACGGCGAACGTTCGTTTTAATCAGTCCTCCTTTCCACTGTATAACTTGATGATTGCCGAGAAGTCCAGCCCCCCGAGGCCCTGCATGCTCATCGTCTGGTAGAGCTGTTGCGCAAGCGCGCCCAGCATGATCGGCTGTTTCACCTGACGCGCTGCATCAACGGCCAACCCGAGGTCCTTGAGCATCAGGTCTGCGCCAAAACCGCCCGTATAACCGCGTGAAGAAGGCGCGTTAGGCAATACGTTGGGATAGGGATTACACGTATCGGCGCTCCAGCAACGTCCCGTCGACGTGTTGATGATGCTCGCAAGCTTGTTAGGATCGATTCCTAGCGAAGCCCCGAGTTTCATCGACTCCGCTACGCCGATCATCGATATGCCGAGCAGCAGGTTGTTGCAAATCTTGGCGATCTGGCCCGTGCCGGTCTCGCCGCAATGCACCATATTCTTGCCCATGCCGGCGAGCACCGGTTTGAGCGTTTCGAACAACGCTTCGTCGGCTCCGACCATGAACGTCAGCGTGCCGGCCTGCGCGCCGCCCGTTCCGCCGGAAACGGGGGCATCGGCGAATGGATTGCCTTGTTTGCCTGCAGCTTCAGCAATCAATTTCGCGGTCGCCGGATCGATCGTGCTGCTATCGATCATCGGCACGCCCGGACGCACGCCCGCGAGGACGCCGTCGTCGTTCAGATAAACAGCCATGACGTGCGCCGCGGCGGGCAGCATGGTTATCACGACCTCGCTATTTTCAACCGCGTCGCGAGGCGATTTAGCCACGCGCGCGCCCGCGTCCGATGCGACCTGCAACGCAGTCTTCGACAAATCGAAGACCGTCAGCGAATGTCCCGCTTTCATCAAGTTGGCGGCCATGGGGCCACCCATGTTGCCGAGTCCGATAAAGCCGATGTCCATGAACTTCTCCCCGTTGGTTGTTCGAACCGCTGTCAGGTCAACGCAGCGAAATGGTGGTGTTCACGCCATCGTTGACCGTGGCGTCGTCAAACCAGCGTGCCGTTACCGTTTTGGTTTGTGTGTAGAACTGCACCACCTGCTTGCCGTAAGGGCCAAGGTCGCCAAGCTTCGATCCGCGCGAGCCGGTGAAGCTGAAGTACGGTACAGGTACCGGGATCGGAATATTGATGCCGACCTGACCGACGTCAATCTCGCTCTGGAAACGGCGCGCCGCCGCGCCGCTTTGCGTGAACAACCCGACGCCGTTGCCCATCGGATTGCGGTTCACGAGGGCGATGGCTTCATCAAGCGTTGCAGCCTCCAGCACGCAGATCACCGGGCCGAAGATTTCCTGCTTGTAGATCGACATGTCGGTGGAGACGTCGGAGAAGATCGTCGGACCGATAAAGTTGCCCTTCTCGTAACCCTTGACCTTCACGCCGCGGCCATCGAGTGCGAGTGTTGCGCCTTCGCTGACGCCTGCTTCGATGAACCCGAGAATGCGCTTATGCGCGGCTCGCGAAACCACCGGACCGACATCGGTATTCGCTTCCGTGCCGCCATTGACGGACAAGCCGCGCGCGCGCTCGACGAGGTCCGGCAACCATTGCTTCGACGCCCCGACAAACACCACCACGGACGTCGCCATGCAGCGCTGGCCAGCCGCGCCAAAGCCCGCGCCGGCGAGCGCGTTGAGCGTCTGCTCGCGATTCGCGTCGGGCAGTACCACGGCATGGTTCTTCGCGCCCATCATCGCCTGGACTCGCTTGCCGTGCTGGCTGCCGAGGTTGTACACGTGCGTACCCACGTGGGTCGATCCGACAAACGAAATCGCCTTGATATCCGGGTGCGTGCAGATCGCGTCGACGACAGCCTTGCCGCCATGAACCACGTTCAGCACGCCAGGAGGAATGCCCGCTTCGAGCGCAAGTTCGACGAGTTCCATGGTGGACAGCGGATCTTGTTCGGACGGTTTCAGCACGAACGTGTTGCCGCACACGATCGCCATCGGGAACATCCAGAGCGGGATCATTGCGGGAAAATTAAACGGCGTGATGCCGGCGCACACACCGATCGGTTGACGCAGTGTGTAGGTGTCCACACCACCTGCCACGTTCTCCGAGAATTCGCCCTGCTGCAATGTACCGATCGAGCACGCATGTTCGACCACTTCGAGGCCGCGGAAGATATCGCCTTCGGCATCGGGTAGCGTCTTGCCCTGCTCGGCCGTCAAGGTCTGCGCAATACGCTTCATGTTCTGCCGCACGAGATCCTGGAACTTGAGCATCACCCGCATGCGCGTGCCGAGCGATGTCAGGCGCCAGGTCTGGAACGCCTTCGCGGCAGCAGCCACCGCCGCGTTCACCTCGTCTTGCGTCGCAAATGGAACGCGGCCTACCACTTCCTGCGTGGCCGGATTGACGATGTCGCGCCATTCCTTGGTGGCCGATTCGACAAATGCGCCGTCGATCAGCAACTTGGCCGTACGCACGCCTGCCGATTGCTGGGCGAGCGCCGGATGTTCAGCGGTGGTGTTCATGCAGAGGCTCCTTGGAAAGACAAGAACGTTCCTGGCTGGAACGGCATAGCGAAGAAAAACGGGGACGCGGACGCGCGCTGGCGTCGCCGATCGAGCATCTCATCTCCGATTATGGGTGTGTCATGTCGGCCCGCCGTTTCTCACGGCGGGTCCGCATCATTCAGTATAGTTATGCAAATCTCCACGAAGTATCGATAGAAATACCCATCCGATATGCAAAAAAATACTATGCCCGACGCCGGAAAGCTGAACTGGGACGATCTTCGATACTTCCTGGAAGTCGCACGCACCCAGCGTGCCAGCGGCGCGGCAAAGCGCCTGGGCGTGGACTACACGACCGTCGCACGACGCATACGCGCGCTGGAAGACGCGCTAGGCACCCTTCTCTTCGATAAATCCCGCAGCGGCGGCTTTGTCCTCACAGCAGAAGGGCAGCGCCTGCTTGCGTACGTCGACGCGATGGAAACCACGGTCCAGACCGCCACCGAACACGTCGCCAATACGGGCCATGCACTGTCCGGCCATGTGCGCGTGGGATCGACGGAAGGCTTCGGCTGCTTCTTCCTTGCGCCGCACCTCGCGCGCTTCCAGGACGCACATCCGAACATCTCGATCGACTTGCTGCCGGTGCCGCATTTCGTGAGCCTGTCCAAGCGCGAGGCCGACATTGCGGTGACGCTGGAGCGCCCGGAACACGGCCAGACTGTCTACACGAAACTCTGCGATTACCGTCTCCGGCTCTTCGCTACGCAGGACTACCTGGACCGCCATGAACCGATTCGTTCTGTTGACGACCTGAAGACCCATCGCTTTGCGAGCTATATAGACGACCTCGCCTTCAGCTATGAGTTGCTCTATCTCGAACGTGCCGTTCCTGGCGCGATTTCGCACTGGCGCAGCACGAGCGCTGTCGCTCAATATCATGCCGCGCTACAAGGCCGCTCCCTCGCAATCCTGCCGTGCTTCATGACAGCTCAAGACCCGCGCCTGATCCCCGTTCTCGCCGATGACATCGTCGTCACGCGCGCCTTTTACCTCTCCTGCCGGGAAGACCTGCGCAAGTTGAAACGCATCACGGCGGTGTGGGAATTCCTGCGAGCCGTGGCTGAAATGAACCGTCCGCTGCTGATGGGCGAAGACCGCGCCATGCTGTGGGCCGCAACGCCGGCGCCCTAGATTTCGTGAATATTCAGTCGGCCTTATATATGAGATACGCATCTGGAGAACAGGTGCATAATCTGCCGCCGATAAGGCCTTGCGCCGTAACCCTGCTGCGGCGTTTTCACATGGACGCAATAGTTTTCAATCTCGATGTTAGTACTCAAAAACGCAATGACGCCCTCGCGCCTGTGCGTATTGTCGTGACGGCGCGCGATCCGCGTCGCGTGCGCTGATGGCCTTCGTCATCTGGTCCCGCAGGACCATGTCCAACCAGCGCGTACGCTTTGTCGAAGCGCGCACGGTACGCACTATGGTGATCGTTGCCGTGATCGCGCTGATCCTCGCTGCGCTGGCGCTGGGCATGGCGATCGGCGTTGCGATGGGCAACACGCATGCCTCCGAAGAGAAGGCGCAAACGGAACGGCGCTCCTATGAAATCGACGAGCTTGGCAAAATCAGTGCGACGCTGACGCATCTCGAACCGCGCGTAGCGGAACTCGTGTCGCAAGTCGACGAACTCCAGGATTTCGAAGCTCAGTTGAAAGCGTCGCGGCGCGCGGCCGAGCGGCCTGACATCCATCTGGTTCCACCGCTGCCGGACAACGACGACGAATCGCCCTTGGACAGCAGCGCCTCGGGTGGCCCGTCGCTGCCGCCTCGCCTCTGCGA
>NZ_JBAUSA010001065.1:0-4019 GCF_049581465.1 Caballeronia sp.
CCAGGGCGCGCGCGTATTCAACCGGCATCAATCGGCGCCCGGAGGCAGCACGCTCGCGACGCAGATCGAGAAATTCCGACACTCGCCGGATGGCCGCACGTCGACCCCGCCAGAAAAGCTGCGGCAAATCGCTTCGGCGTCGGTGCGTGCGTATCTGAACGGACCGCAGACAATGCCCGCGCGTCGCCAGATTGTCGTTCACTACCTGAACTCGGTGCCTCTGGCGGCGCAGCCTGGCGTCGGGGAGATCAGCGGCATTGGCGACGGTCTCGCGGCGTGGTACGGGCGCGATTTCGACGAGGTCAATCGCATCCTGATAGCGCCGACGTCCGACGATAATCTCGCGGCGCAAGGGCTAGCGTTCAGGCAGATGCTGTCGCTGATGATTGCGCAACGCGCGCCCTCGCATTTCCTGCGTCGTGGAGATCCGGATCTTGATCGCCTGACCGACAGTTATCTACGCCTGCTTGCAACCGGCGGGATCATTTCGGCATCGCTGCGCGATGCGGCGCTAAGTGCACACGTCGAATTGAATCGAGTACCGGCCACGCACGCAGTCGAGTCGTTCGTCATGCGTAAGGCTGTCACGTCCATGCGCTCGCATCTGCTGGCGGCGCTCGGCGTATCGAACTTCTACGACCTCGACCGGCTCGATCTGCAGGCAACGGGTACGCTCAACAACGCTGTTCAGCAGGCAGTCGCCGAAAGGCTCGCTAGCGCGGCCACTCGAGAGGGTGCTCAGGCAGCGGGACTGTACGGATTCGAGATGTTGCGCACGCAAGACGATCCATCGAAGATCGCCTACAGCTTCACGCTGTTCGAACGACGCGACGGTGCAAACCTGATGCGGGTGCAAACCGATAGCGTCAACGAGCCATTCGACATCAACCAGGGGGCGCGCCTGAATCTCGGCTCGACGGCCAAGCTGCGCGCGATCATTACGTATCTGCAGATCGTGTCCGACCTGCATGCGCGCTATGCGTCCCTCAGTGCGGTGGAGTTGCGCAGCGTCAGGCCCGATCCGCAGGATGTGATCACGCGATGGGCACTGGACGATCTCGCGCACACGCAGGATCGCTCGCTACAGGCCATGCTCGATGCAGCGGTCGAACGCAAGTATTCCGCCAATCCGGGGGTGACGTTCTTCACAGGCGGTGGCGCGCAGGCGTTCAACAATTTTGATTCCAGCGACAACAGTCGCATCTTGACGGTGCATCGCGCGTTCCAGCATTCAGTGAATCTCGTGTTCGTGCGCTTGATGCGTGACATCGTGCGCTACGAGATGATCCAGACGTCGGGGCCACCGTCGCAATGGCTCGATGATCCGGCTGCGCGACAGCGCTACCTGACGCACTTTGCCGATCAGGAAAGCCTCGTCTACATGAAGCGCTTCTACGCGAAGTATCACGGCAAGACTCCCGATGATGCGCTGGCGACCATGCTGCACGGCGTGCGCAAGTCGCCGCCGAAGATCGCGACAGTACTGCGCAGTGTCGCGCCCAATGCATCGCAGGCGTGGTTCGACGCCCAGATGCGCGTGGCATTGAAAGGCACGCCTGCTGCATCGCTGTCCGATGACGATCTTGCGAAGCTCTATGCGAAGTACGGCATCGACCGATTCAACCTGAACGACCGCGGTTATATTGCGAGTGTCCATCCGCTCGCTTTATGGACGGTCAATTATCTGCGTGAACATCCGGATGCGACCATCGACCAGATACAGAATGCGAGCAGCGATGTGCGCATGACTGCCTATTCGTGGCTCTTCAAGACGCGTTATCACGCGACGCAGGATCGACGGATCAAACGGATGGTCGAGCTCAAGGCGTACGACGCGATCGGCAAGTCGTGGCGGGCGCTGGGGTATCCGTTTGCGACAGTCACACCGTCCTATGCCGCGGCGATCGGTGCATCGGGCGACAGGCCCGCTTCGCTCGCGCAACTGATGGGCGTGATCGCGAACGGTGGCAACAAGGTGCCGACCGAGAGCATCGCGCAAGTGGACTTCGCGCAAGATACGCCCTACGAAACTCATTTCACGCGTGCCTCCGTGGCGCCGCAGGCCATGGTGTCGCCGGAGATCGTCAATGTGGTGCGTGGGCTGTTGCACGATGTCGTGCAGGGAGGCACCGCGAAGCGTCTTGCAGAGGGCATGACGTTCCCTGACGGAAAGGCGCTCGACGTGTATGGCAAGACGGGCACGGGCGACCAGCGCTTTGACGTGTTTGCGCCAGGCGCGCGGCTGATCGAGTCGCGCAAGGTCAACCGGACTGCAACCTTCGTGTTTGTGGTCGGCGACCGCTTCTTTGGAGTGCTGACCGCCTACGTTCACGAGCCGTACGCGGCTCGTTACGATTTTACGAGTGCGCTGGCCGTGCAATTGCTGAAGTCACTCGCGCCGGCGCTGCAACCATTGGTTGATGGCAAGGACCGTTCGGTGACTGTGGTTTCAACGGCGGGGTGACGATAGCCGGGGTGTGAGGACAGTACTGCTTACGATGAGTGTGAAGCGCGGGCGGTACTACTTACAATGAGTATGGGGCAAGGTTTGAGTCCTTCTGCTCACGCCAACACTCACCGTGTGCAGAATCCCTCGAACCTCACCCCCCACTCGCCCCCCAAAGCCGGTCGCCGGCTTCAAGGAGCAACTCATCTCAACCCTGACCAGCCGCCAACGCCGCGTTCAGCGTCTTGCTTGGCCGCATCACGATGTCCAGCTTGTCGAGGTCGGGCTTGTAATAGCCGCCGATGTCTGCCGGATTTCCTTGCACCGCCGACAACTCGGCCACGATGGTCTCCTCGTTGTCGGTCAGTCGCTTGGCCAGCGGCGCGAACTGTGCAGCCAGGGCCGCGTCTTCGGTTTGCGCCGCCAGTTCCTGGGCCCAGTACAGTGCGAGGTAGAACTGGCTGCCGCGGTTGTCCAGTTGCCCGGTCTTGGGCGACGGATTCTTGTTGTTGTCCAGCAGCTTGCCTGTAGCGGCATCCAGCGTCTTGGCCAGGATCTTGGCCTTGGCATTACCTGTCTTGATGCCCAGGTCTTCCAGCGACACCGCCAGCGCTAGGAATTCACCCAGCGAATCCCAACGCAGGTGGTTTTCTTCCACCAGTTGCTTGACGTGCTTGGGAGCCGAGCCGCCCGCGCCGGTTTCATACATGCCGCCGCCCGCCATCAGCGGGACGATGGAGAGCATCTTGGCGCTGGTGCCCAGTTCCATGATGGGGAACAGGTCGGTGAGGTAGTCGCGCAGGATGTTGCCTGTGACCGAAATGGTGTCCAGGCCGCGGATGACGCGCTCCAGCGTATAACGCATGGCGCGCACCTGCGACATGATCTGGATATCCAGGCCGGTGGTGTCGTGGTCCTTGAGGTAGGTCTCGACCTTCTTGATCACTTCAGCTTCGTGCGGACGGTACGGGTCCAGCCAGAAGATGGCCGGCATGCCCGAGTTGCGGGCGCGGGTAACGGCCAGCTTGACCCAGTCGCGAATCGGCGCGTCCTTGACCTGGCACATGCGCCAGATGTCGCCTTCTTCCACGTTTTGCACGAGTAGCACTTCGCCCGTGGCAAGATCGACGATACGGGCTTCGCCCGCTTCGGTGACTTCAAAGGTCTTGTCGTGCGAGCCGTATTCTTCGGCCTGCTGGGCCATCAGCCCGACATTGGGCACGGTGCCCATGGTGACGGGGTCGAAGTTGCCGTTGGTCTTGCAGAAGTTGATGATCTCCTGATAGATGCGGGCGAACGTGCTCTCCGGGATCACCGCCTTGGTGTCCTTCGGACGGCCGTCGGCTCCCCACATCTTGCCGCCGATGCGGATCATGGCCGGCATCGAGGCGTCCACGATCACGTCGTTGGGCGCGTGCAGGTTGGAGATGCCCTTGGCCGAGTCCACCATCGCCAGTTCCGGGCGATGCTCGTGGCAGGCGTGCATGTCGCGGATGATCTCTTCATGCTTGGAGGTGGGCAGGGTTTGCAGCTTGTCGTACAGGTTGACCAGGCCGTTGTTGACGTTCACACC
>NZ_JBAUSA010001066.1:0-3264 GCF_049581465.1 Caballeronia sp.
GATCAGATCATCCGCATTAAGCAGTGGCATCAGCTTCTGCGCGAACAACTGATTTACCCGCCGATATCCGGCGGCGTAGTGCACGTCGAAATTGGCCAAATCGAGCCGGTAGTGAAACACGGGCCACAACACGTCGTTGGCGTATCCGAGATAGTACGTGTCGTAATCGCGCTGACTCAGGTCGATCGTGGCCAGCGTCACGTTGCCGACCGTTTGCACGCGAAGATCCTGATATCCCGTGGCGGGCTCCTCCTCGTCACGGATTTTGCCGCTCCAGCCAAACCACAGGCCGCCGGTCTGCTGCAAGCTCTCCTTCACCGCCACAGCCAGCCCTCCAGCTGCGGTTTTGCGTGGATCGGCGGTGCGATTGGAAACGACAACTAGACGGCTCACTGGATCTCCATATTGAAGATGTGTTCAGACCATAAGCGAGTATGTTCCTCGCCTTCTCAGTGACTATAGTATGTGTAGCTTGCGTTCGAGCGACATCATCCTTTTATCTGGAGACCGACGTGTCCTTCACTGCTGTTTACCTGAACAAAGACGGCGACGCCTTCTCGGCGGAACTGAAACTTCTTGAGGACAACGTCCTCGACAGCAATCCGCTATCGGAGGGCGAGGTTGTAGTGCGCGTTGAACACTCCGGCATCAATTACAAGGACGGCCTGGCGATTACCAATCGTAGTCCCGTCGTGCGCGGTTGGCCGATGGTAGCTGGCGTTGACGGCGCCGGCACTGTTGAGTCGTCGTCCGACCCAAGGTGGAAAACGGGCGACGGCGTCATCGTCACGGGCTGGGGCCTCGGGGAGACCCACTGGGGCTGCCTTGCCCAACGCGCCAGGCTGAAAGCTGACTGGCTCGTCGCACTGCCTGCGTCCTTGAGCACGGCAGACGCCATGTCCGTTGGAACGGCGGGGTTCACGGCCATGCTCAGTTGTCTTGCCGTCCGCGATGAAGGCGTGACGCCTGCGTCCGGAGACGTGCTCGTCACCGGCGCGAGCGGGGGTGTCGGCAGTGTCACCGTCGCCATCTTGAGTTCCTGGGGCTATCGGGTCGTCGCGGCTACGGCCAAGCTGCATGAAGCGGATTACCTGCATTCGCTGGGCGCAGCGGAGCTTCTGGACCGGGCGCCGCTCGCGGCACCCGGCAAGCCGCTGCAAAAGGAACGGTGGGCCGCAGTGGTCGACTCGGTTGGCTCACATACGCTTGCAAATGCCTGTGCGCAAACCCGCTACGGCGGTGTCGTGACTGCCTGTGGTCTGGCCCAGGGTATGGATTTCCCGGCAAGCGTCGCGCCTTTCATTTTGCGCGGCGTGAAACTGGTCGGAATCGATTCCGTGATGTGCCCGATGGAGCGGCGCAAGCGCGCCTGGCACGCGCTTGCCAGCGATTTCGATGCGCGCAAGCTCGAAGCCATGACCACGGTCGTCGGGCTGGGCGACGTCTTTGCGACCGCTGAGCATATTCTCGCTGGGCGCGTGCGCGGACGGACCGTGGTCGATGTCAATCGGCTTCCTTGAATCTTAAGACCGGCGCGGCGGATGCGCGGCGCCGGGAGGTCTCGGTTGATTGTGGCAAAGCCCGGCCATATGCCCCAAGCGTGATGCAAAGGACTTCGATGTAATTGCGTGCGATCAACCATAGAACTAACCTCTCGCCGCGCGAATATCAACGCCGCTTTGCACGTTCGCTAGATGAGCGAAGCGAGGGCCAGATTCCTGTTTTACCATTTCAACTATGGCGTCCCTTTCGTCTCCCGAACGATATGGTCGGCGTACCAGTCCGGCCAATTTTCGTCGCGTTGGCCGATACGTTTCTCATGCTCGCCGTGAGCCGCCGCCGCGCGTCTAAGCGCACCCGCGAGATCGGAAGATGAGTTGAACGTAGTATCGGACTCGCTGACCCTTCCGGGGAGTCGTGTCGTGACTTCCTGGAAAATCCAGCCGTTTCCGTCCGGATCGTTGAATGCTGCAAACGAGCCGTAGCTACGACCTTCCGGCTGCGGTCCACTTACGCGCCCTTCTATTCCGGCATGGTGAAACACACCACCGATGTCGTGAAATACTTCACTCATTTCGATGCCACGACCAACCAGCGCTGCGCGCACAGCCTTCACATCAGACACGATGAGGTGAAGCCCTTGCACCGATCCCGGCTCTTGCGTCGTGACACCCTTGCCAAAAAGGATCGAGCATCCCGAGCCTGGGGGCGTGAAATGCACGACCCGAAACTGCTCATCCTTCGCGATATCAACGTCGAGTCTCCAGCCCAAACTGCTGTAGAACTGCTTTGCACGATCAACGTCCGAAACGGGTAAGACGACTACCTCGAGTTTCATGTCGAGGGACTGTGCTCCCCCGCTTGCCGTTGCGCTATTGGCGCCGGTCTGTGTCACGTTCATGGCAGATTTCTCCCAACTAAAAAAATGGCCAATCGACGAACGACGGATTGACACGTACGAGCGTGCGCTGGTGAGCGCCCGCGAATCCTACTTGAGCCGGGGCGATCGATGCCCGACGCGACCATCGAGACGATCAGATCGAGGTGACTACTGCGGCCCGCCACCGAAGGAACAAAACCAAGCGTACGACAAACCCGGTCGACCAGGTCATTGACCTTGAAGTCGTCGGCACACGCCACGAAGGACTCCTGAGCCAGTTCTCCCAGCCCCACCTTCTTGCGTGTCGCCAAAGCATGCTCCCGGCAGCAAAGCAAGGCAAGCCTGTCGCGCACGAACGTTTGCGTCAGAAACGCCCGGCCTTCGACCGGCAGCATGGCAGCGGCGATTTCGACGTGTCTATCGGACAGGGCGCTCTCCAACTGGTTGGTGCCGTACTCCGCGATATGGAGCGCAATACGTCGGTCTTACCTTTAGCTCGGGGACGTGTCTGATTGCATTTTCCACCAACGGCTGCAACAGCAACGGCGGCACCTGGAAGGTCGACAAGTGCGGGCAACACCATTTCAATGGTGCCTATCGATGAAGTCCTGTACTTCGAGGCGGCTGACAAATATGTGCGTGTCGTCACGTCAAAGCGTGAGCATCTCGTCCGGTCGTCCCTGAGGGAGTTGCTGCAGCGACTCGACCCGCAACGGTTCTGGCAGATACACCGGGGGGCGGTGGTGCAATGCGATGCAATCGCCAGCGCGCAGCGAGACGAATCCGGCAAGCTGACGCTGACGCTTAGAGAACGCCCGGACCACCTCGTGGTCAGCCGGCTTTACGCGGACCGGTTCCGCGGCATGTAGATGATTATCTACGGG
>NZ_JBAUSA010001067.1:0-10585 GCF_049581465.1 Caballeronia sp.
GCGCGAACGTTTGCGGCCAAGACGCCCACCACCGCCGAACCGGGCATCCTGGTGCCGGGCGGCCGTCGCCAGACGCTCACGTTCGCCGATCTCGGCGCGCTCGATCCGCTGCAATTGAGCGGCACCGACGGTCAGAACGGCGTGCCTTTCTCCGTGCGCGGCGACGAAGTCGTGACCGGCGCGATCCTGCACCTGATCTATAGCTACTCGCCGGCGTTGCTGCCCAACATCTCGCAACTCAAGGTGCTCGTGAACGGCGAAGTCGCCGCCACGCTGCCGGTGCCACGCGAACAGGCGGGCATCCTGGTTGCGCGCGATGTGTCCATCGATCCGCGTTTCATCACTGAATTCAATCACTTGAATGTGCAGTTGATCGGCCACTACACGCAGCAATGCGAGGACCCGTCGAACTCCACATTGTGGGCAACCGTCAGCAACGCGAGCTCGCTCGACCTCACGTATGCATCGCTTGACAGCAAGCCCGATCTCGCCGCATTGCCGCTGCCGTTCTTCGATCGACGCGATGTGCGCCGGCTCGAACTACCCTTCGTGTTCGCACAGAAGCCGAGTGCGCAATCGCTCGAAGCGGCGGGTGCGGTCGCGTCGTGGTTCGGCTCGCTGGCGGGGTATCGCGGTGCGGTGTTTCCCGCCCAGATCGACAACGTGCCGCTCTCGGGCAACGCCGTGGTGTTCGCGACGATGGATCAGCGCCCCACAGGAGTGAAGATCCCCGACATATCGGGTCCGACGATTGCCGTGGTCGATCGCGAAGCGCCCGCCCGAGGCCGCCTGCTGCTGGTGATGGGTCGCAACGACGCCGAACTGAAGACGGCCGCGAAGGCGCTCGGTATTGGCCAGAACGCGTTGTCCGGCCAAAGCACCACTGTCACGCAGTTGAACGATCTCGCTCCGCGCAAGCCCTATGACGCCCCCAACTGGCTGCCAACGGACCGTCCGGTACGCTTTGGCGAACTGGCCGACGCACGCGATCTTTCGGTGACCGGCTTTAACGCCGATGCCGTGCGCGTGAACCTGCGCGTGCCGCCCGACCTGTTCATGTGGCAGACCAAGGGCGTGCCCGTCGACCTGGGCTATCGCTACACGGTGCGCCCGGCGCCCGACCGTTCGACGCTGAATATCAGCGTGAACGACGGCTTCGTGCAAGCGCTGCGGATTCCCGCCGCGTCCACGTCAACCTTCGATCTCGCCCGCTATTTCAGTCGCGTCCTGCCCGACAAGACGGCCGGCGCGCGGCATGAAGTCTATTTGCCGCCCCTCCTGCTTACCCCGCGCGCGCAGTTGCGCCTGCACTTCTTCTACGACTATCCGAAGACGGGCGAATGCCAGGGTCGCGTACTGGATAACGTGGTCGGTTCCATCGATCCGAACTCGACCATCGACCTCTCCGGCTTCCCGCATTACATGGCCCTGCCCGATCTCGCGGCGTTCGCTAACGGCGGATTCCCGTTCACGCGAATGGCCGATTTGTCGGAGACGGCGGCGATTTTGCCTGACGATCCCGGCTCCGCCGACTACAGCTTGTTCCTGCTTGAAATGGGTCGGATGGGGGCATCGACGGGATATCCGGCAACCGGCGTGAGCGTAGGCGAAGCTGCCGATGCCGAGAAATTCGCCGACAAGGACCTGCTGATTCTGGGCTCGCCCGGCCGCCAGCCGTTGTTGCAACGCTGGGCCCGGCAGATGCCCTTTTCCGGCGATGGCGAATCGCGCAATTTCGAACTATCCGATGTCGCCTTCAAGGTGGTCGACTGGTGGCATGGCGATCACGGCGTGCAACGCTCGCCGGCGCGCGCGGATTTGTCCCTGGTGAGCTCAAGCGGCGACGCGCTGATCACCGGCTTCGAATCGCCGTTGAAGAAGGGGCGCAGCGCAGTGGCCTTGGTCAGCGCGGCGGGACAGTCGGACGCAGACCTGTCCGCTGCGTTACTCGATACCGACCTGCTGCCCGATATCCAGGGCGCCATGGCCGTGATCCACGGCCGCGAGGTTGCCGTGACGTCGAATGGGCAAGAGTACTACGTCGGCAGCCTGACGCCGCTCGAATACATGCGCTGGGCGTTGTCGTCGCATCCGTTGCTGCTGGTGTTGAGCGGGTTGCTCGCGGCGATCATTTTGGCCGCTCTGTTCTACCGTGCGCTGCGTGCAATCGCTGTGCGTCGTTTGAGGGATTGATATGCAGTCGGGTTTCAAGCGCGAATTAAAGATTTTGGCAAAGAATTCAGCAAAGATTTCGGCAAAAAACGCATGGTTGGCGGTGGCATTGATCGGCTCGACCGCCAGCGCCAATGTGGCCGACGCCGCGACACGCGCGCAATGCGCCGGCCAGACCGCTGGCTGGGCTTCATACCGTACGTTCACGGAACGCTTCGTGCAGTCGGACGGTCGCGTGATCGACCCTTCGACACCCACGCAACAGACGACGTCCGAAGGCCAGTCCTACGCGATGTTTTTCGCGCTGGTCGCCAACGACCGTGCCGGCTTCGACCGGCTGCTCAACTGGACGCGCGCGAATCTCGCGGCGAACCAGTTCGAGCCGGGCAATGTGCGTTTGCCAGCGTGGCAATGGGGCCGCAAGCCCGACGGCTCGTTCGGCGTGCTCGATGCGAATTCAGCATCGGACTCGGATGTGTGGATTGCTTACGACCTGATCGAGGCCGGACGCCTTTGGAACGACGCGTCTTATACCCAGCTCGGTACAGCGCTCGCGGCGCAGATCGTGCGCCACGAAGTGACCGACCTCGCGGGTCTCGGCCCGATGCTGCTGCCCGGCCCCCAAGGTTTCAAGGACAACGATGTAACCCGTCTTAATCCGAGTTATTTTCCGTTGCCGGTACTGCGCGGTTTGGCGCATGCCATGCCCAACGGCCCATGGAACAAGCTGGCGGAGAACGGCTACACGCTCGTCAGGACGACTGCGCCGCACGGCTTCTCGCCGGACTGGGCGGCTTACAAGACGGGGCAATTCGTCGTCGATCCGAAAACCGGCGGCACCGGCAGCTATGACGCCATCCGTGTCTATCTGTGGGCCGGGCTGGCATCGAACGCCGATCCGCTGGCGAAACCGTGGCTGGCGGCCCTTGGCGGCATGCGTCAGGCGGTGGCCGGGAGTGGCGTTCCACCGGAACGCGTGAACGTGTCGAGCGGCATGCCAAGCGGTGAAGGTCCGTTGAGCTATTGGGCAGCGCTTGCGCCCTACTTCAAGGCGCTCGGCGACGAGCGCGGTCTAGGCCTCGCCCGCGCGCACCTCGACGCGCTTGACGCGCCGATCACCAACACTAGCCGCGATCCGGTTTATTACGACCGGGTGATGGGACTGTTCGGCACCGGCTTCATTGAAGGTCGTTACCGTTTCGACGAAGCCGGCCAACTGGTGCCGAGCTGGAGAAGTCAATGCTGAAACGGTCCAGGTTGTCATCGCGATTGCACGCACGATCCGGCTCAAGCTCGCGGACGCATGCGCTGGCGCTGGGCGCATTGAGCGCTGCGGCGGCTTGCACTACGCTCGTGCCTTTGTCAGCGCTCGCGCAAGCGGCGAGTGCAGCGGCTGGTGCGGCGAGTACGAGTACCAGTACGGCCGCCAATGCGCCGCTCAATGTATTGATCGACCAGGGGCGTTACTGGCAGGCGCATCGTCGTGGCGATCTGGCCGAACAGGCATGGCAGAAGGTGCTGCGTATCGATCCGAAGCAGCCCGATGCGCTCTACGGCATGGGCATCATCCTGTCCGACCGCAAGGACGGCAGCGGTGCGCAGCAATACCTCGCGCGCTTGCGGGCGGTCGCGCCGCAATATCCTGATATCGATGAACTCGGCCGGCGGCTTGGCGAAACCAGCGCCCGCGACCAGACCGTGAACGACGCACGGCGGCTCGCACAAAGCGGGCAAAGCGCTTCGGCGGTGCAGGAATACAGACGTGCGATCGAAGGCAAGCCAGCCACGCCCGAACTCACGCTGGAGTATTACCAGGCGCTCGCGGCCACGCCGCAGGGCTGGGACCAGGCGCGCGCCGGCCTCACACAACTCGCTCACGATAACCCCAATGACCCGCGCTACGCCCTCGCGCTCGCGCAACACCTGACCTATCGCGACACCACGCGGCGCGAAGGCATCGCACGTCTCGCGCAGTTGAGCGGCGACAGCACAGTCGGCGATCAGGCCAAGAAGAGCTGGCGCCAGGCGCTGTTGTGGCTGGGCGCCCGCGCGTCCGACGCCCCGCTCTACCAGGCCTATCTGCAGATCTCCCCCGACGATGCCGCCGTCAAGGCCCGCTTCGATGCAATGGTCCAGCAGGACAAAGCCGGACGCGAGCGTGCCCAGGCGGACGCCGCAGTCGATGCCCGCGGCCGCGCGGTCGCCGAAGGTTTTGCAGCGCTGGATCGAGGCGATATTGCGACGGCGCGAGCGCGTTTCTCGATCGTACTCACCAGCAATCCTAACGATGCAGACGCGCTCGGCGGCATGGGCATCGCCGCCCTCAAGCAGGAAAAATTCGAGGAAGCGCGCAATTATCTCGAACGGGCATCGCGAGCGGGCAACCCTGCTCGCTGGAAGGACGCGCTCACGAGCGCGACGTACTGGACCTACACGAGCGACGGGATCGGCGCGCGCAGCAATGGCGATATCGCGAAGGCCAAGTCGCTGTTCGAACGCGCAATCGCACTGAACCCCTCCGACACCACCGCGCAAACGCTGCTCGGCGAAACCCTGCTCGCGAGCGGCGACACGCGCGGCGCCGAGCAGGCGTACCGGATGGCGTTGCGCCGCCAGGCGGATAACCCCGATGCAATTCGCGGGCTAGTTGGCGCACTTGCCGCGCAAGGACGGGGCGATGAAGCGCTTGCATTCGCGAACCAGTTGAACGCGGAGCAACAGAGCAAGGCAGGCGGCATCAGCCGGTTAAGAGGCGAAGCGCAAGCGGCGCAGGCGCGCGCGGCGGAAGCTCGAGGCGATCTGGGAGCGGCGCGAAGTCTCTTTGAAGACGCGTTGCTCAATGATCCCGACGACGCATGGCTGCGCCTCGATCTCGCGCGCATCTACGTGCGCCAGGGCGCGGTGGCGAACGCGCGCAGCATGATGGACGGCTTGCTTGCGCTCCACCCCGATATGGTCGACGCGCTCTATGCAAGCGCGTTGCTGTCCGCTGAAACGCAGGATTGGGCGGCGGGGTTATCGCAACTCGAACGGATTCCGGTCAACCAGCGTACCTCCGCGATGACCGTGCTGCAACACCGGTTGTGGGTTCACGCGCAAGCCGATCTCGCGGGCCGCATGGCGCGCGCGGGCCAAATCCGGCAGGCCGAAGCAGTGCTAGCCGGGGCCGTCCCGACCGCTCAGAACAGTCCCGAGCTAATCGGCGCGTTGGCATCGTCGTATCTTCAAACCGGCGACACGGACCGCGCACTCTCGCTTGTGCGCGGTGCAATGGCCGCCGCTCCGAACGATACCGGCTTGCTGCTGGAATATGCAGGCATCCTGACGGCCTTACCATCCACGCCGGGCCAGATCAACGCGCCGCAGGACGCGGAATTGTCGGCGGTGATGCGACGGCTTGCGGCGTCGCAGCTTACCCCGCAGCAACGGACGGACTTCGGCAACCTGAATGTTGGCATCGTCGTGAAGCAGTGCGATACCGTGCGGCAACGCGGCGATCTCGCGGGTGCGTACGACGTGATTGCGCCGTGGCTTGCGGCCATGCCCGACAACCCCGACTTGCAAGGCGCACTGGGCAGATTGTATTCGTCTGCCGGCGATGACCGCAGCGCGCTCGCGAGTTATCGTGTCGCGCTAACGCGGCGTCCCGACGACATCAGCTTGCAGGTTGCGGCGATCGGCGCGGCATCGGGGGCGAAGGAATTTTCGTTTGCTGAAGCGACGGCCGCGCAGGCGCTGCGCGCAGCGCCCGACGATCCAAGCGTGCTGGCTGGGACCGGGCGCATGTATCACGCCGAGGGCAAACTGTCGCTCGCATCGCAATACCTGCAGCGTTCGCTGATCGCGGCTAATACGCCTATCGGGCAGGTTCGGGTTGCAGGTGGTGCGAACGCGCAAGCCAACGTGCCTCGTGGCTGGGAGTCAGCCATGCAGCGCGTAGGATCCACGCCCTTGCCGGGTACGAATCCGTTTGAAGGAAAAACCTCTGTCGATACTGCGGCCGGCAGTGGCGCGCCGACCGGTCCGCTCAGCGGATTGTTCTCGAAGTCGTCGGCGGGTCTTCCACCGGGTTCTACGGGTTCGGGTGCATTGGGGTCCTCACAGCCGTATGCACAGCCGTATTCGCAGCCGGTTTTACAGCCCGCTTCGCAGCCGTATCAGCAGCCGTATTCACAACCGTATTCACCGGCACAGAACGTGCCCAATTACTTGCCGCCGCCGCAGAACGCGCCCTATTCGGCACCCTATCAAGCACCCTACGGCGCGCCGCCGCTGATGCCCGCTGGGTCCACGCGGCCGGTTTCGGGCAACGGCGGATATGGGCCCGACACCTACGGTTCCGCTCAGTCGGGCGGTCCTGCTGCCGCCCCGCTGCAACCTTACCCCGGCCAAGGACCGGCGCAGGCCGGCGGGCAGTATCAAGGTCAATATCAGCAGCCATATCAACCTGCGTATCAAGCGCAGAACCAGCAGCAATATCAGCCGTACGCGCAAAACGGCCAGCCCTATCCGCAGGCTCAGGCGCCAGACCCCGTGCAGAGTTCGCCGTGGCCGATGTCGCCGGCCGCACGTCAGGCCGAAGCGAATGCGCAGGCGCAATCGATGCAGCCACCGGGGTATCCCGCCGCGCCGGTCGCCAAAAACAAGCGGCCGACGACAAGCAAGCAAGCGGCATCGCGGCGTGCCGATGAAACGAACTACGCGCAACAACCTTATGGGCAGGCGGGATATCCGCAGCAACAACAGGCTTATCAACAGCAACCGTATCAACAACAGGCGTATCAACAACGGCCGTACCAGCAACAGTCGCAACGGCCGAATCCGCAGCAGGGCTATTCGCAACAGCAGCCGTACGCGCAAGCCTATTCGCAACAACAGCCTTATGCGCCGCAGGGCTACCCGCAACAACAGCAGGGTTACTCTCCGCAGCCCTACATCCCGCAACCGCCGCCGGGCTACGCTCAGGCCTACCCACCCGCGCAGGCCAATCCCGGCGCGGCCGACAATGCGCCGGTCAACGTGGCAAATGCGCAGACACTGGGTGTCGCCGATGAACTCGCTGACATCGACCGCGCCCGGGCCAGCACGGTCTCGGGTGGCGTGGTCTTTCGCAGTCGCTCAGGTGAAGATGGTCAATCGAACCTGACCGATATCGAAGCGCCCATTCAAGGGCGAATTGCAGCCGGCAACGGACACGTCATCGTCACTGCAACGCCGGTTACGCTCGATGCAGGCACGGCCTCGAACACCCCATCCGTGCTGTCGCAATTCGGGGCGAGTGTCGTGGGCGGCCTGACGGGCCAGAACCTGTCGGGCGACCAGACGGCGGGCGGCGTGGGTTTGTCCGTGGGTTATGAAAGCAAGAACATCAACGCTGATATCGGCAGCACGCCAATCGGCTTTCGAGAAGCCAACGTGGTCGGCGGCATTCAATACGATGGCGGCATCTCCGACAAGGTTTCGTATTCGCTGGCCGTTGCGCGCCGGGCCGTCACCGACAGTTTGCTGTCCTATGCGGGCACTCGCGATTCGAGCCTTAGCAACATGAACGACGCGACAGCGAATAGCCTGATTGCCAACGGCCTCACGCCCGCGCAGGTTGGCGCGCTGCGCTCCCTTGGGACACTGACCTGGGGTGGAGTGACGACGAATGGAGGACGCGCGGCTCTCGGCTGGGACGACGGCACGAGCGGCGCTTACGTCAATGCCTCGTACGAATATCTCGATGGCCACAACGTCGAGAGCAACACGGCGGTCAAGGGCGGCGGTGGTTTCTACACGCGCCTCTTCAAGGACGCGGACCAGTCGTTCACCGTGGGCGTGAACACCACGATGATGCATTACGACAAGGACCTGTCATATTTCACCTACGGCCAGGGCGGCTATTTCAGTCCGCAGCAGTATGTGATCCTGAACATTCCGATCGAGTACGAGGGCCGCAGCGGCCTCTTCACGTATGACGTGAAAGGTTCGGTCGGCGTGCAGCACTATCGCAAGGATGGTTCGCCGTATTTCCCGACCAACGGCATCGCCCAGGCAGCGGTCGCAAACCTGAGCGTTTCTCCGTACACCACGGGCGGCGTGTATCCGAGTTCGAGCACGACAGGTGTGTCGTATTCATTCAGCGCTACAGGCGAATACCAGCTTGCACCGCAGCTTATCGTGGGCGGAACGGTGTCGCTTGGCAACGCGTATCAGTACAAGGAGTATCTGGCAGCCGTTTATGTTCGCTACAGCTTTACGAAGCAGAACGGTGCGCGTCCGTTCCCGCCGACCGCGTTGAGTTCACCGTATTTATCGTCGACGAATTGAGGGTTTGATGGTTTGATGGTTATGAGCCCCGCGACGGGTTTGCGCGGGGCTCATTGTCAGGGAGCGTGGTTAGGCCCGGGGTTAGACCAGTACGCCGCCGCCATCCACCACATGAACCTGTCCCGTCGCGAACGCGTTTTCCATCAGGTAAAGACAGGCTGCCGCCACATCGCGGGCTTCGCCCACTCGTCCAACCAGCAGACGCTCGCCGGCTTGCGCGTACAGCGTCTGCCGGTCGGCGTCCGGCATATTTCCCCAGAGGTTCGTGGCGATCAATCCCGGAGACACCGCGTTCACCCGCAAAGGTGCAAGTTCGACGGCAAGTGCGCGCGTGAGCGCTTCCACCGCCCCGCACACGCTGGCGACGAACGCGAAGCCGTGGCGCGCACGAAGCGCCGCGATCCCGGTCGTGAGCACGATCGACCCGCCTGTCGCGATATGGGGGGAGCCATATTTCACGGCGGCGACCGCGCCCCAATAGCGGATCTCGAACGCGCGTCTCGCCAACGACAAGTCGGTGGCTTCGATTGTTCCTACCGCAAGCGAATCGCCAGCGGTGAACACGAGGTGATCGAAGCGGCCGGTCTTCGCAAAAAACGCCTGGATAGCGGCTTCATCGGTGAGGTCGAGCGTGTGGCCATGTATCGATGCCCGCGGCGCGAGCGACTCGGCCGCCGTCGCGACGCGGCCTGGATCGCTCGACGCGATCACCACTTCCGCCCCTTGCGCAAGCGCATATTCCGCAACTGCGTAACCGATTCCCGACGATCCGCCGAGCACGACCACTTTTTTTCCTTCAAGACGCCCTGCTTTGTTTCGATCCATCGTAGGACTCCTTCTAAAAACTGAAGCGGGTCGGATAGAAAGCGCCGTCCGACACGCATCGCTTTCAAATCAATACGCTTTTTCGATCAAGGAGCGCAGCACCGTATCGAGTTGCACGCGGCCTTTGCGCGATTCGGCTTCACCGCCTTCGAAGCAGATCCATCCTTCGTTGAAGCCATCGATCATCTGCATCCGCGGCGTCGGATTCTTCATGCCTTGCGAGCGAAACAGCGTTTCCCATGTATCGCGTGGCACGATCTCCATGCTCACCTTGCGGCCAAGCAAGCGGGTAAGACTCGCGGCGATCAACGCGGGCGATATGCGTACCGGCCCTTCCAGTTCGACGATACGGCGCCCCTCCCACGTCTCGCCCAGCAGTTCGAACGCGACGTGGCCTATGTCGGCCGTGGCGACCATTGGCACGGGTTTGTCTAGTGGCTGGAGGAAGCTCGGCACGATACCTGTTTCGCGAGCGGGCGCGATATCCCACGCAGCATTTTCGATGAACCACGCTGCGCGAAGAAACGCGACCGGCATGTCCAAGGGGGCCATTTCCTGTTCCAGGATCTGCAGTTGGTTCAGCAGGTTAGGCTGTGTTGCTTGTGCACCGATCGTGGATAGCACCACCACTTTTCCCGGCTTCGCAGCCGAGATCGCGGCACGCAGCGAGGCAATCGCCTGGCGCGCTTCGGGGAAACCGGGCGACGGATCGAAGGTGGGCGGCAAGAGGATGAACACGCCCTCGGTACCTTCGAACGCGCGTTCTAGCGCGGCTTGATCGTTGACATCGGCGAGTGCGATTTCGCAGCCTTGCTGCGCCCACGGCTTGCCTTTCTCGGCACTGCGCACGACGGCGCGGACTTCGTGCCCCGCGGCCAGCAAAAGACGCGCAACGACACCACCGACCTGCCCTGTAATTCCTGTAACTGCATACATGGCCTTCTCCTTAGACTTAAGCAGCGAGTGCTACCTTGAGAAGGATTTTGCGAGCGCGAGACAGGTTTGGCGATGACCCGGCGGTCATATCATTGATGATTTGGCGGCACGAATTCCAGATGGTTTGCTGGTCGCTCACCGACGAACAGATCATGCCGATGTTCGAGCGGACGATGTCATCAGTCCGCCGATCCTGACGCTGTTGCAAACGGGCGATACGGACCGGCGATGAGGATAAGTTGCGAGATTATCTTGCACCCTGCTCCGTCAGCTCACGCAGCGCGAGATGCTGCAAAAGCATGATCGTCTTCCCGTCCACGATTTCGCCACGATCCACGGC
>NZ_JBAUSA010001068.1:0-7021 GCF_049581465.1 Caballeronia sp.
CGTAATTTCTCCAATTCTCCCTGCCCGCTAACCCGCTTTCACCCCAGACAAAAGTCAAATCGAATATTTTCCGCAATCGTTTGGCAGCCGCAGGACACATGCATACAATCAAATCCCGGCCATGAACCGCCCGATCTTCGGCGACTTTTCATCCGCGGCCGGCTCGCAGTTTTCGCCTCGCGCAACGTTCTGAAGTACGTACACCGGTCACCCGGCTGGTGAAAGTGCCGTTCGGTCGTCATGGAGAACACGATGCTCAGTCCGCATGAATTCGCCACGCTACTCCTGCTTCAGGAAGCTCCCAATCAAATCGACATGATGCGCGACGAACTCGACGCCCTGCTCGAACGCCAGCTGATCCAACTTGAGAATCTGGCGTCAGGGCTTCAGCAATGGAGCCTGACCGCTTCAGGCGACTCCACCATCAAAGCGATCAAGCGTTTTTCATAACGCGTTGCGCGTTCGGCGGACAGTTCGACTAACCCGCTCGCAAACTAGGGTCGGCAGATGCACGCCAACTGATCGCCTGCGCCCGTTGAGCCGCGAAAAATTCGGCCCACGTGCTCTGCGCCTGCGGCGTGCGATCGCCCAAGTACGTCGCATACCGGTTCGCAATGCCAGCCTGAAAGGCGCAATACCGCTCTTTCGGTAACTTGCCGCGTTTTTGCGCCACATAGGCGTCAAAGAACGCGGAATAAACGTTTTGCGCGTCCGAACCGTAGTCAACCGAGGCGGTCCCGCATAAGGCCTGCAGCGCAACCAACGACGGCGCACCTCCTGATCCAGACATGTCTGGCGTTGACACGCACCCTCCCAGCGCGATCGCGCCCAACACACTTATCCCGACTCCTACTGCTATTCGTACTGCCGCTGCCGCCCTCTTTAGCATCGCCTTTGCTCCCCAGTTCAGTCCGCGCCTCAGTTCCACAGTATCGACCGGCAGTTGGCTTCGCGCTACTCGACCCAATGGCCAATTCGCCGAACTTGCCAGCGAAGACGACGTTAGCCACTCGGTCAGCTTTACTTTTTCGTTTATGTTCATTAAATTTCGAATTCGAACATTTTCAGTTCGACAAAGACTTTTTAGCGACCAGCGGCGGGGAAATGATGGAAGGCGAACTTTACGATGTGCTCGTGGTGGGCGGCGGTATTAATGGCACGGGCATCGCACGCGATGCGGCGGGGCGGGGTCTGTCCGTCATGCTGTGCGAGAAGGACGATTTGGCATCGCATACGTCGTCGTCGAGTACAAAGCTCATTCACGGCGGCCTGCGCTACCTCGAATACGGCGAATACAAACTCGTGCGCAAAGCCCTCCAGGAACGGGAGGTCCTGCTGCGCGGGGCCCCCCATATCATGTGGCCGCTACGATTTGTCATGCCACACGTTCCCAGCCTCAGGCCGGCCTGGATGATTCGCGCCGGCCTGTTCCTTTACGATCACCTCGCGCGTCGCGAGTTGTTGCCGGGCTCGCGCGGCATCGACATGCGCCGGCATCCCGCAGGCGCGCCCCTGGTCGATTCCATCAAGCGCGGCTTCGTCTATTCCGACGGCTGGGTGGACGACGCCAGACTAGTCGCGCTGAACGCACTCGACGCGCACGAGCGCGGCGCGATCATCAAGACACGCACACGGCTGGCTGGCGCACACCGTGGCGACGGCGTCTGGCACGCCGCGCTCGCCAGCAATGACGGCGCCACGCAAGACGTACGAGCGCGCTCCATAGTGAACGCAGCGGGCCCGTGGGTCAGCGAACTGCTGAAAGATTCGCTCGGCAGCGCCACGCACTCCCAGCATAGTGTGCGGCTGGTGAAAGGCAGCCACATCGTGACCAAACGTCTCTTCGAGCACGATCACGCCTATATCTTCCAGAATCCAGACAAACGGATCATCTTCGCCATTCCCTACGAGCATGACTACACACTGATCGGGACGACCGATCTCGAATACCACGGCGACCCGTCGCAAGTGGCGATCAGTCCCGAAGAGACCACGTATTTGTGCGAGTCGATCAATCGATACTTCAAGAAACACATTGCGCCCAAGGACGTTTGCTGGAGCTATTCGGGCGTGCGTGGCTTGCTTGAAGACGAACACACGGAGAATGCGTCGGCCGTCACGCGCGATTACTTGCTTGAAGTCGACGCGCCCGCGAACGAAGCCCCCCTCTTGTCTGTGTTCGGCGGCAAGATCACCACGTTTCGCAAGCTGGCAGAAGAAGCAGTCGACAAACTAGCCGGCGCGCTCGAATCACCGGCCCGCACCAAAACCTGGACGGCCGGAGCGGTTTTGCCCGGCGGAGACATCGAAAAAGCAAATTTCGACCGATTCGCGGCCTCGCTCCGGCAGCGTTATCCGTGGCTGCCTGCTGCGCTTGTGCATCGGTATGCACGAGCCTATGGAACGCGCGTTCAAACGCTGCTGGGCCGAGCGACGTCCCTCGCCGACCTGGGCGTTGCCATTGCGCCGGGTCTGTATGAAGCTGAACTCTATTACCTGCGCGACCACGAGTGGGCCACGTGCGCGGACGACGTGTTGTGGCGTCGCTCGAAACTTGGACTGCATACGGAGGGTGAATCGCTGGACGACGTAATTGGACACATTGACGGCTGGTTTGCGAGTACGCGCAAGCAAGCAGCTTCGCCTTCGTCCCGCACGGCCGCCTAGTCAGCGCGCGATCGAAGCGGCCTGGGTCTGGGCCGAAACGCAGCGGGAGTCCATGTCCGCAGCCTGATAACGGTGTGACGATATCTTCGTTTGACGGTCGAAGTACCGATGCTAACCTCGGCTTCACTGATGCGCGGCACAGGTTCGCCGGCTCGTTTGAACGGGAGATTCATGATGGCTGCATCGGCTTTTTCATCGCTGGAACTGGTACGCGAGCCGGTCGGCACCCGCGCGTCGGCGGCAGACGCCGGCATTGACGCAGCGAAGGCGCTTCGCTTCGAGGCTGAAGATCATCCCGCGGAGGGCGACCCTGCCGACGCGCTCGAATATCTCGTCGGTGCGAACCTGGCGCGGCTTCGCGCGGAGCGGCAGTTGTCGCTCGACGCTCTCGCCCGCGCGTCAGGCGTGTCGCGCGCGATGCTCGCGCAGATCGAGTCGGCGCGCAGCGTGCCGTCCATCAAGGTGCTGCACAAGATTGCCAGTGCGCTAAAAGTATCGGTAGCCGCATTTCTTCGACGTCATGCCACCAATGGCATCGAATATTTGCCAGTCGAAAAGGCGACGCGCGTGGTGTCGTCGAACGGACGCTTCTCGGCGCGGCCTTTGTTTCCGCTGACAGCGACGGCATCGGCGGAATTCCATGAAATCCGCATCGCGCCGCTGCATACCGAAACCAGCGGTCCGCGCGCGCCCGGGACCACAGTCAACCTGGTCGTGAGCGAAGGCGCGCTGGAAGTCCGCGTACACGACCGGACGCAGCTCCTGGCCACCGGCGACGCCATCTTGTTCGACGCCGACCAGCCGCATGCCTTGCGCAATCCCGGCAATACGGAGGCGCGCGCGTTCCAGGTGACGGCCGGCGCGGAGACCCCGCCACGATGGCATGTGCCCGGGGACGCGCGTCGTATCGAAGCGGAAGTCGGCTAAGTTGGGTGGCACGCAATCCCCGATAAAGCCGCGCTGCAAGATTGGCTCGGCTGTTGTATCCTCAAATCCGTCGCAGCGTTTTAAGTGCGTAGCGACAAGTTAGCGCGTCTTCAGGGCGGGGCGAAATTCCCCACCGGCGGTATGCAAAACGGCGCAAGCCGCTAGCGAGCCCGCGAGCGCCCGTGGGCTTAGGGGTCACTTCATAAGCCCACGGGGTCAGCAGATCTGCTGCGATGCCAGGGCCGACGGTCATAGTCCGGATGGAAGAAGATGTGCAGGCAGTCATGTTCGTTCCGCGTAGATTCGTGGCGCTTTAGGCGTCCGCGCAGAATTGGCGTCGTTGAGAATCGGCGTGAGTTGCGCGCGCCGTTCCGTCTGCTTGCAATGCCCTGAAACGTTTTTCGCCCAAATTACTTTTGCGAGAGCGTTTCACTCATGTCCGTGTCTGTTTCTTTGTCCAGCCCCTCCCCCGCCGCGACCGCGTTTGCCGACCTGGCGCAACTTCGCGCCGCCGATAATTCCGTCACCGTCCCACCGCGAATCGCCGCTGCTCTTCGGGCATTGCGGGAAGGCCGCGCTGTCGCGCTGCTCGACGACGACGATCGCGAAAACGAAGCTGATCTCATCTTTGCCGCCGAAAAACTGGACGTCGAAGGTATGGCGCTGCTGATTCGCGAATGTAGCGGCATCGTGTGCCTGTGCCTGCCCGACGACGCCGTGCGCGCACTGCACTTACCGCCGATGGTCGCCGATAACGGTAGCCGATACGGCACGGCGTTCACTGTATCGATCGAAGCGCGCGACGGCGTGACCACCGGGGTATCGGCGGCTGACCGGCTGACGACCATCCGGGCTGCCATTGCTGATGGCGCTAAACCAGCGGATATCGTGAGTCCCGGCCACGTATTTCCATTGCGCGCGCAGCCGGGCGGCGTGTTGACGCGGCGCGGCCATACAGAGGGCACAGTCGACCTGGCGATTCTTGCCGGGCTTAAGCCGGCCGGCGTGCTGTGTGAACTGATGAACCCGGACGGGACAATGTCGAGCGGCGCGCAGATCGATGCGTTCGTCGCGGCGCGCAATATCCCCGTTTTGACTATCGCCGAGCTTGCCGATTTTAGGATGGCGCTTGCGGCCGCGCGGGAATTGGCGGAAGAGGCGCTCGGCTGAGGCTCGCTTGGGGCCGGGCGGTGCTGTTAGCGGTGAGTGTGGGGCTCGGGTGGACGGGGTGCTGCGCGCGGCGAGTGTGGGGGGAGCATTGAGTCCTTCTGCTAGCGTGGTCGGTCTGCTTAAGTCGGATTTTCTTGCTTATTTCTGTTAGCCCCTATCCGGGGCGGGACTTCATTTCTTTTCAAACGGCAAACGCGCAAAGAAACGAAGCAAAGAAACGCGTTTCAAACCGCGAATACCTCAGTGTCGTCGTTGCTCACTTCAGGTTTTTGGCCCGAACGTAGCAGCGCTACCAAACACTTAACCCGCAGTCGAACACCTCCCCCAAACACAAACGGCGCGCACACGCTTCGCCTCCACCGCCCCACAATCCGTCGCCATCGCCATCGCCAGGGCCGTCACCGCTGGCAACGCCAGCGGTAAGGTTAAGGACGGTCAACAATAAGGCGCCCTCACAACCCCTGACACCGCCGCCAACAGAACCCGCCCATGGCGCTGCCCGTTCGCGGCCGGATCACGAAAGCGGGCGGGCGCTATAATATCCGACTCGGCAAGAGCCGCAATCCGCTGATTTCACGCAAGATTCGCCCTTTTCGCCCCCTCGCCGTATCCTTTAAACGCATCAAAAACCGCGCCCCCAGACTAACCGCTGCGACCGGCGAAATTCATGACAAAGAAAGTGTATGTAAAGACGTTCGGCTGCCAGATGAACGAGTACGACTCCGACAAGATGGTCGACGTCCTCGGTGCAGCCAACGGCCTCGTCCAGACGGATTCGCCCGAAGATGCGGACGTTATTCTCTTCAATACGTGTTCGGTGCGCGAAAAAGCGCAGGAAAAGGTCTTCTCCGATCTCGGCCGCGTGCGCGAATTGAAGGAAGCGAATCCGAACCTGATCATTGGCGTGGGCGGATGCGTCGCGAGCCAGGAAGGCGCGGCAATTGTTTCGCGCGCACCTTACGTCGATCTGGTTTTCGGCCCGCAGACCTTGCACCGCTTACCCGACATGATCGCCAAACGGCGCTCGAGCGGCCGGGCACAAGTCGATATTTCGTTCCCTGAAATCGAAAAATTCGATCATCTGCCACCGGCGCGTGTCGACGGTCCAAGCGCCTTCGTATCGATCATGGAAGGTTGCAGCAAGTACTGCAGCTATTGCGTCGTGCCCTACACGCGGGGTGAAGAGGTATCGCGGCCGCTGGACGATGTGCTCACCGAAATCGCCGGTCTCGCCGATCAGGGCGTGCGCGAAGTCACCCTGCTCGGGCAGAACGTGAATGCGTATCGCGGACCGCTCACCAAGCAACTCGTCCAGCCATCCGGCGACATCGCGGATTTCGCTACGCTGATCGAATACGTGGCCGAGATTCCAGGTATTGAACGGATTCGTTACACCACGTCGCATCCGAAGGAATTCACGCAACGCCTGATCGATACCTACGCGAAAGTGCCGAAACTGGTGAGCCACTTGCATCTACCCGTCCAGCATGGGTCTGATCGAATCTTGATGGCGATGAAGCGCGGTTACACCGTGCTCGAATACAAGTCCGTGATTCGCCGGCTGCGCGCGATCCGGCCGGATTTATCGCTGTCGACGGACATGATTGTTGGATTTCCCGGCGAGACTGAAGACGACTTCCAGAAGATGATGAAGCTCATTGACGAGATGAGTTATGACACGAGTTTCTCGTTCATCTACAGTCCGCGTCCGGGTACGCCCGCGGCAAATCTTCCCGACGATACCCCGCGAGAGGTCAAGCTCAAGCGGCTTCAGCATTTGCAGGCGACCATCGAAGCGAATGTGGCGAAAATCAGCAATTCCATGCTGGGTTCGGTGCAGCGGATTTTGGTCGAAGGTCCTTCGAGGAAGGATCCGGGCGAGCTTGCCGGGCGAACCGAGAACAATCGCGTGGTGAATTTTCCGGCGCCGATGGCATCGCATGGGCGATTGATCGGACAGATGGTCGATGTGGAGATTAATGTAGCGTATCCGCATTCGCTCCGCGGCGAGTTAGCGCTGCGCTAGGCAGGTTTTTGCGGATTGGGCGGGGGCGGTTGGGGCGGGCTTGGGCGGGTTGGGGGCGGTTCTGCTAGCGGTGAGTGTGGCGCAAGCGTGGAGTCCTTCTGCTTGCGTGGTCGTTCTGCATAAGTCGGATTTTCTTGCTTATTTCTGTTAGCCCCTATCCGGGGCGGGACTTCATTTCTTTTCAAACGCGAAAAGAAACGAAGCAAAGAAACGCGTTCAAACCGCGAATAC